>NZ_JBPKBJ010000020.1:0-51012 GCF_051390655.1 Acinetobacter sp. P1(2025) | reverse complement strand
ATATAAATGGGTAGAGTACAGGTTGCTGTAGAAGCATGTTTAATTCGTCTAATCACAGATACTTTATAAAGCATTTTAATACTTTTTTGAATCTGTCAATGCGTAAGTCCTATAAAAGATACTTCACCTTTTTTTCTTGATTTTTACTTGCTTCAAAGCCCAGTAAACCAATCAATTTATGCGCAAGTAAGTCAGGTAAACCTGATTTTGAAAGTGCTAAAGCAAACGCACCTAATACTGCATACGCTAAGGCAACTTCAGCACCATCACCTAAACCAGCATTAAATGCTTCCACAGTTTGGGAAAGACTCAAACCTGCAACTAAACCACCAATAATGGCTGAAATCACTAAAGTGAGAACAACAGAAACTCGTGCCAGTGACAGTATAAACATCACGGCAATCGCGAATACGACAGCATTCATGAAAAAA
This sequence comes from Acinetobacter sp. P1(2025), assembly GCF_051390655.1. Lineage (NCBI taxonomy): Bacteria > Pseudomonadati > Pseudomonadota > Gammaproteobacteria > Moraxellales > Moraxellaceae > Acinetobacter > Acinetobacter sp. P1(2025). The sequence goes on along the minus strand of NZ_JBPKBJ010000020.1, from coordinate 50,581 downwards.
AGTAGGAGCAAAAGAAAGGCGACATTCTAGCAGATTCATTGAGATGAAGCTGAAAATATCGCCGAATAAAGTGCGTAAATCTTATGTGATTTTTATTGTTAAATATCGTTCAATCTTAAGCAGCCTGACGCTGAATAAAACCACGAATAAGTTCAGCAATTTTCTCAGGTTGGCTGATGACAGCCCAATGATTCGCATCAAGTTCTGTATATTCAAACTTTTCAACCCACTTCGGCATAGACTCAGTAATATATTCTGGACTAACAAATGCATCACGACACAATACAATCGCTTGTACTGGACATTGCGCATAACGTTGACGCGGTTGAGTTAAAGAAGGAATAAAGTTTGCACGATATAAGTTAATCCCGTATTTACCATCTGCAACAATATTTGCATTTAATGGTAAATCTTGTTTTTTCTCTAATCCATTCAAGATTTTGCCCCATTTTTCTGGACTGAAGAAAGTCCAAACTGTAGGTGCAATGAGTGGTAAATGGAATGCGCCGATATACCATGACTTTGTCAGCATTTTCAGAACATTTGCTGGCGCTGATTTGAACTTTTCACGCAAATATAAAGAAGCATGATCTAAGCAAGGACCAGAGATCGTTGTATAAGACAACAAACGACCTTTAAGTTTAGGCTCAGTTGCCGATTCCCAAGATTGTAATGAACCCCAATCATGGGCTGCCATATGGAAATTACGATTTGGTAAAACTTGATCTACCACTTCTTGTAAATCTAATGACAAACGCGGTAGACGATAGTCTTTGATACGTTTTGGAATAGAAGATAAACCTGCACCACGCACATCATAAGTTACAATAAAATAATCATTGACGAGCTTTTCAATAATTGGCTCCCAAACTTCCTGATTATCTGGATAACCATGTACTAAAACCAATGGTGTTTTTTTCTCATCACCCCATGTCTTCACACACAGTGTTTGCTGATCAGAAGTTGTGACAGTTTTTACTTGTGGTTGCATAATTTTTCCCATTTTGTTTTCAAGTGGCTTGGTCAACTAAACAGCCATTGCCAGCGATACAATAAAAATGATACTTATGGAGTATGAATAGAGTTATCAGAAAAAAAATTGACCATGAAAAACTTTTTCAAAAAAATTCGAACCATTCCAGCCGTTTCAAAATTTATCATCAATCATTACTCACCCTATCGCGGTGCAGGAATAGCAATTGAAACGATTGATCTCGACAATTATTTCATTCGAATCAAAATGCCGCTTACTCGAAAAAATCGAAATATCGTTGGAACACATTTTGGTGGCAGCTTGTACTCTATGGTTGATCCCTTTTATATGCTTATTTTGATGCATCATTTGGGTAACAAATACATTGTGTGGGATAAAAGTGCTGCAATCAATTTTTTATCACCAGGTCGAAGCACTGTTTATGCTGATATTCGGATCAGCGCAGAAGAAATTAGCGAAATTAAACGATTAGCTGAAAATCATGAACCTGTACTTCGATCATATACTTTAAATATTGTGGATGAAGCTGGTACTCGGATCGCAGAAGTCGAGAAAACCTTATACATTCGTAGAAAAAAGGCTAAAGCTACTACTTAATCTATATAGTTAGATAAAAAATGCCTGAGAGGAATCACAGGCATTTTTTATTACGAAATTAGAGATTATTTCTTTTCTTGGATGGCAGCACCTGCACCACCACCGATCGCACCGCCTATTGCAGCACCAGAATCACCACCTAATAACGCTTTACCTACAACTGAACCAATACCTGCTCCAATTGCACTACTTGTAGTCGTACGGCTACTACCACCTTGGGTATTTGCTCCTACACCAGCACCAGCTGCTGCACCTACACCCGCACCTAGACCACCACCAACATGGTTACCAACACCACCACCTACTGCACCACCTAAGGCTGCTGCACCGATACGCTGGTCTGATGCACTCATATTTTGACAACCTGTAAACATAACCGTTGATATGACTAAAGCGGAAACAATACCAATTGTTTTTTTCATGACGGATACTCTCCTGTTCTGTATGTTAAAAATAATAATCTTCTTTTATGTGGACTTTGATCATGTTATGTAATTTGAGTTAGCTAATGCTTTAATATTTGTAAATTTAAACTCAATCTTAAACTAATAAAAAAAGCACCCGAAGGTGCTTTTTTTGAATCAACTCATAATTAGAATTGATCTGAATTTAACGCTTGGCTGAACGCTTGATCAACTTCACTGAAATCATTGTGAAGTTCAAACTCAGCAGCTTCCGCTTCTTGACGACGACGTTCTAGGTGATACGCAAGACCTGTACCAGCAGGAATCAAACGACCAACAACAACGTTTTCTTTCAAGCCACGTAAATCATCTTCTTTACCTGTTACAGCCGCTTCAGTTAACACACGTGTTGTTTCCTGGAACGATGCAGCAGAGATGAACGAGTCAGTAGAAAGCGACGCTTTGGTAATACCCATCAATTGACGTTCAAACTTCGCAGGGAACTTGTTCTGAGCCAAGACAGCTTGGTTCTCTTGAACAACACGGATGTAATCCACTTGTTCGCCTTTAATAAAGCTTGTATCGCCACCATCAGTGATTTCAACTTTACGCAACATTTGACGTACGACAACTTCAATGTGCTTATCGTTGATTTTTACACCTTGGAGACGGTAAACGTCTTGAACTTCGTTCACGATGTAGTTGGTTAAAGCCACTTCGCCTTTCAAACGTAAGATGTCATGTGGGTTTTGTGGACCATCAGAAATGGTTTCACCACGGTTTACATGCTCACCCTCGAACACGTTGATTTGACGCCATTTAGGAATCAACTCTTCGTAGATCTCTGAACCATCATCAGGTGTGATCACTAAACGGTTCTTACCTTTGGTCTCTTTACCAAAGCTTACGATACCAGACACTTCTGCCAAAATCGCATGCTCTTTTGGTTTACGTGCTTCAAACAAGTCTGCAACGCGTGGAAGACCACCGGTAATATCACGAGTACGTGAAGATTCTTGTGGTACACGACCTATTACATCACCCACACCAATCGTTTCACCATCACGGACAGTCACGATTGTATTTTGTGGCAAGAAGTAGAACTGTTCGCCGCCATCTGTTGTATCCAACACGATCGCAGGACGTAAATCTTTACCAGACGCAGGACGTGCTGTTACTGGCAAGATTTCAACAGTCGTCATACCTGTTGCATCATCAGTCTTAGAGGTTGCAGTTACACCATCAGCGATTTGGCTGAAACGTGCTTTACCCGCAACTTCTGTAACAAGTGGATGTGTATGTGGATCCCAAGTCGCTACGATACCGCCAGCTTCTACAGTCTCACCATCTTTCAACAAGATGCTGGCACCGTAAGGAAGTTTATAACGCTCGCGCTCACGACCTAAGTCATCCGCAATACCAATTTCACCTGAACGAGAAACTGACACTAAGTGACCTTTGGCATGTTGTACAGTTTTCACATTGTGGAAACGTACAGTACCTTTGTTACGTACTTGAACGCTGTTCGCAGCAGAAGTTCGGCTCGCAGCACCACCAACGTGGAACGTACGCATCGTTAACTGTGTACCAGGTTCACCAATTGACTGAGCAGCCATTACACCGACTGATTCACCTGGATTCACCAAGTGACCACGTGCAAGGTCACGACCATAACAACGAGCACACACACCGAATGTAGATTCACATGCAATTACTGAGCGTACTTTAACTTCATCGACACCCGCTTCTTCAAGCTGAGCTGCGATTTTCTCGTCAATAAGCGTACCGCGAGGTAATACAACTTCGTCATCAGATGCACGACGTACATCTTCAGCCGTTACACGACCTAATACGCGGTCACGTAATGGCTCGATGACATCACCACCTTGAATGAATGGAGTCATCACTAAACCACCCGCTGTACCACAGTCAGGTTCAGTAATTACTAAGTCTTGTGCTACGTCTACTAGACGACGAGTCAAGTAACCAGAGTTCGCTGTTTTTAAAGCTGTATCGGCCAAACCTTTACGCGCACCGTGTGTTGAAATGAAGTACTGAAGTACTGTCAAGCCTTCACGGAAGTTTGCTTTAATCGGTGTCTCAATGATCGAGCCATCTGGCTTCGCCATCAAACCACGCATACCCGCTAACTGACGAATCTGAGCAGCCGAACCACGGGCACCCGAGTCAGACATCATGTAGATACTGTTGAATGATTTCTGCTTCTCGTCTTCACCTTGCTTGTTTTTAACAAGTGTGTAAGACAAGTTATCCATCATTGCTTTAGCAACCTGGTCATTGGTACGCGCCCAAATATCGACCACTTTGTTATAGCGCTCACCCGCAGTTACGAAACCTTGCTCAAACTGTTGTTCGATTTCACGAACTTCTGTTTCAGCTTTGTCAATAATGACTTGTTTCGTTGGTGGGATCAGCATGTCTTCCATACCAACAGATACACCTGAACGCGTCGCTTGACGGAAGCCCAAATACATCAATTGGTCAGCGAAGATAACGGTATCTTTCAAACCAAGTTTACGGTAGCAAGAGTTGATTAACTTAGAGATGTTCTTTTTAGTCATCTCAAGGTTGATCATATCAAAGCTTAAACCTTGTGGAACAACTTCCCAAAGTAAGCAACGACCTGGTGTTGTATCAACGATAATCGTTTGCTGTTCACGTTCACCATTTTCATTGATCACTGTTTGGTGTACACGTACTTTTACACGTGCGTGAATCGCTACTTTACCCGTTGCCAATGCGCGGTTTACTTCGTGAGTATCCGCAAACACCATGCCTTCACCTTTGGCATTTACTGCATCACGTGTGATGTAGTAAAGACCCAATACAACGTCCTGAGAAGGAACGATGATTGGTTCACCATTTGCAGGTGACAAGATGTTGTTTGTTGACATCATCAATGCACGAGCTTCAAGCTGCGCTTCCAATGTCAATGGAACGTGTACCGCCATTTGGTCACCATCGAAGTCGGCGTTAAACGCAGCACATACGAGTGGGTGAAGACGGATCGCCTTACCTTCAATCAGAATCGGTTCAAATGCTTGAAGACCTAAACGGTGAAGTGTTGGCGCACGGTTCAACATCACTGGATGTTGACGAATTACAGAAGCAAGAACGTCCCAAACTTCTGGAGTCTCACGCTCAACCATTTTCTTCGCAGCTTTAATGGTTGTTGCTTGACCAGATGCTTGTAGTTTCGCGAAGATAAATGGTTTGAATAATTCAAGCGCCATTTTCTTCGGAAGACCACATTGGTGAAGACGTAAAGTAGGACCTACGGTAATTACCGAACGACCAGAATAGTCAACACGTTTACCAAGTAAGTTTTGACGGAAACGACCTTGTTTACCTTTGATCATATCAGCCAAAGATTTCAATGGACGTTTGTTCGAACCTGTAATCGCACGACCACGACGACCGTTATCAAGCAATGCATCAACAGACTCTTGTAACATACGTTTTTCGTTACGTACGATAATGTCTGGTGCAGCAAGATCAAGAAGACGTTTCAAACGGTTGTTACGGTTAATCACACGACGATATAGATCGTTTAAGTCTGAAGTCGCGAAACGACCACCTTCAAGTGGTACAAGCGGACGTAAGTCTGGTGGAAGTACTGGAAGTACATTCATCACCATCCATTCAGGCTTATTGTTTGATTCTTTGAATGCTTCCATCAACTTCAAACGTTTAGACGCTTTTTTAAGTTTCGTCTCTGAAGTCGTTTGTGGAATCTCTTCACGTAAACGAGCAATTTCAGCTTCAAGATCGATGTCTTTCAACAAGTCTTGAACAGCTTCTGCACCCATTTTCGCTGTGAATTCATCACCGTGCTCTTCAAGTGCATTGTAGTATTCTTCATCCGTTAAAAGTTGATACTTTTCAAACGGAGTCATACCTGGATCAGTAACGACATAAGATTCGAAATACAATACGCGCTCGATATCACGTAATGTCATATCAAGAAGTAAACCAATACGGCTTGGTAATGATTTCAAGAACCAAATGTGTGCAACTGGAGAAGCAAGTTCAATGTGACCCATACGTTCACGACGAACTTTAGCAGTCGTTACTTCAACGCCACATTTTTCACAAATGACGCCTTTATATTTCATACGCTTGTATTTACCACACAAGCATTCGTAATCTTTTACTGGACCAAAGATTTTGGCACAGAACAAACCGTCACGTTCAGGTTTAAAAGTACGGTAGTTAATGGTTTCAGGCTTTTTAACTTCACCGTGAGACCATGACTTAATCATCTCTGGTGACGCAAGACCAATACGGATACGGTCAAATTCAATCGGTGCATGACCTTCTGAATCCGTTTTCTTACGCATGATATCGAGCAAGTCTTTCAATTTTTTTCTCCGTGTGTCAGGAAGCTAGGCTTACCTGACTGGGTCACAAATATTGTTTTTTAACTGAACAATCCTCCCTCAACCCCTCCTTTTCTAAGGAGGGAAGCCCCTACTCTTTTCGAGTGGAAACTAGGAGGATTAATGGCTAATTAGTCACCATTTTTCAGTTCAATGTTGATACCTAAAGAACGGATCTCTTTGGTCAATACGTTGAACGATTCAGGCATACCCGGATCCATATAATGGTTTCCATCTACAATGTTCTTATAGATGCGTGTACGACCTTCGACGTCATCCGACTTCACAGTGAGCATTTCTTGGAGGGTATATGCTGCACCATATGCTTCAAGTGCCCATACTTCCATCTCACCGAAACGCTGACCACCGAATTGTGCTTTACCACCAAGCGGTTGTTGTGTCACAAGTGAGTAAGAACCAGTTGAACGCGCATGCATCTTGTCGTCAACCAAGTGGTTCAACTTAAGCATGTACATGTAACCTACAGTTACTGGGCGATCAAACTGTTCACCTGTACGGCCATCAAACAAGATCTGTTGACCAGAACGTGGTAACTCTGCAAGTTCAAGTAACTCTTTGATTTGTGATTCTTCGGCACCATCAAATACTGGAGTTGCCAAAGGCACACCAGCACGTAAATTACCTGCAAGCTTCAAGATCTCTTCGTCAGTTAGTGTGTCAAGCTGTTCTTGCTCACCACCCACTTTATTATAAATCTTGTCAAGGAATGAACGTAACTCGGCAATTGTACGTTGTTGTTTGAGCATTTTATCAATCTGCTCACCCAAACCTTTTGCTGCCATACCTAAGTGGGTTTCAAGAATCTGACCCACGTTCATACGCGATGGTACACCGAGTGGGTTTAATACGATATCAACTGGCACACCATTGGCATCATGTGGCATATCTTCAACTGGTAAGATGTTTGATACAACACCTTTGTTACCGTGACGACCCGCCATCTTATCACCAGGTTGGATACGACGTTTAACTGCTAGGTAAACCTTAACAACTTTCAATACACCAGTTGTTAACTCATCACCTGTAGAAAGTTTACGTTTCTTCTCAGCAAATTTTTCATCAATTTCATGGCTCTTTTCTTTCAAGAACACTTGAATTTGAGTTAGACGCTCAGCAATTGCTTCATCTGTTGGTTGGATTTCAAGTAGATCAACTAACTCTAGACCAGACAACATATCTTCTGAAAGCTTCTCACCACGTTTAGTTGAACCACCACCGTTAGATTCTTGACCTTTCAACAAACGAACAATACGCTCACGTGCTGCTTCTTCGAAGATTTTGTATTCTTCTTTCAAGTCTTTACGGTATGCATCAAGCTGAGCTTTCTCAATTGCTTGCGCACGTTCATCTTTTTCTAAACCATCACGTGTGAAGACTTGAACGTCAATCACTGTACCTTTAGTGCCTGACGGAACACGTAAAGATGAATCTTTTACGTCAGCCGCTTTTTCACCAAAGATTGCACGAAGTAGTTTTTCTTCAGGTGTTAACTGAGTTTCACCTTTAGGTGTTACCTTACCAACAAGAATATCACCTGCAGTAACTTCAGCACCGATATAAACAATACCAGACTCATCAAGTTTAGACAGTGCAGCTTCACCGACGTTAGGAATATCAGCAGTAATTTCTTCTGCACCTAACTTAGTATCACGCGCTACACATGACAATTCTTGAATATGAATCGACGTTAAACGGTCTTCTTGAAGCACACGCTCAGAAAGTAAGATCGAGTCTTCATAGTTATAACCGTTCCATGTCATGAACGCGACGCGCATGTTTTGACCCAGCGCAAGTTCACCCATGTCAGTCGATGGACCGTCAGCCAAAATATCGCCACGAGCAACTTTGTCGCCCAAGTTTACGATGACATTTTGGTTAATACATGTATTTTGGTTTGAACGTGTATATTTGATCAGGTTGTAGATATCTACACCTGCTTCACCCGCAATCATTTCATCTTCGTTCACACGAATAACGATACGAGATGCATCAACATATTCAATTACACCACCACGACCCGCGATCACACATACACCTGAGTCGCGTGCTACGTTTGCTTCCATACCCGTACCGACAAGTGGTTTGTCAGCACGAAGTGTAGGAACAGCCTGACGTTGCATGTTCGAACCCATCAATGCACGGTTTGCGTCATCGTGTTCAAGGAATGGAATTAATGACGCTGCAACAGAAACAACCTGCTGTGCAGAAACGTCCATATGTGTTACGCGCTCAGGCGACATACGTACGAATTCACCTTGATGACGTACAGAAACCATTTCTTCAGTCAAGTTGCCATCTTTATCAACTGCTGAGTCGGCTTGTGCAATGACAGTGCCTACTTCTTCAATTGCAGATAAATATTCAACTTCATCTGTCACACGACCGTCTACAACCTTACGGTATGGTGTTTCCAAGAAACCGAAGTCATTCGCTTTTGCATAGACAGAAAGCGAGTTGATCAAACCAATGTTTGGACCTTCAGGTGTTTCAATTGGACAAACACGACCATAGTGAGTTTGATGTACGTCACGCACTTCGAAGCCTGCGCGTTCACGTGTCAAACCACCAGGACCAAGCGCAGATACACGACGTTTATGTGTAATCTCAGATAATGGGTTGTTTTGGTCCATGAACTGAGATAACTGGCTTGAACCAAAGAATTCTTTGATTGCCGCAGCAACTGGTTTCGCGTTGATTAAATCTTGTGGAGACAAGTTATCAGTTTCAGCTTGGCTTAAACGCTCTTTAACAGCACGTTCAACACGAACTAAACCAACACGGAATTGGTTTTCTGTCATTTCACCAACAGAACGTACGCGACGGTTACCCAAGTGATCGATATCGTCGACTTCACCTTTACCGTTGCGGATCTCAACTAATGTACGAAGTACATCAATGATATCGTCATGCGATAAAATACCTTCAACTTCACGCGACTTCTGATCAGTACCCACTTCGTAAGGACGACCCAAACGACGGTTAAACTTCATACGACCTACTGGAGAAAGGTCATAACGTTCAGAAGAGAAGAATAAGTTATTAAATAAGTTCTCTGCTGCTTCTTTTGTCGGTGGTTCACCTGGACGCATTACTTTATAGATTTCAACAAGCGCTTCTTCACGACCTGTTGTTGTATCTGCACGTAATGTATCTGCAATGAACGAACCACGATCGATGTCATTAGTGAATAGGATGTTAAATTGTTTAACACCACCCTCAGCCAATTTCACCATAATTTCATGGCTAAGTACGGTATTTGCAGGAATCACATCACCACTCTTAAGTGTGATGTCTTCAGCTGTAATACGTTCATATAAATATTCATCAGGTACAGAAAGCTTAGCTAAGTTAGCTGCTTCCATTTGACGTACATGACGCGCATTAATACGTTTACCTTGCTCAACGATTGCTTTACCATCGTTGTCCAAGATATCAAATTGCGCCATTTCACCACGTAAGCGATCTGGAACGAGGTCAATTTGATAGCTACCCATATCAAGATATACAGGTACTTTTTCATAGAACAAATTCAAAATTTGTTCATTGCTATAATTTAAGGCACGTAAGATCACAGTCGCCAACAATTTACGACGACGGTCAATACGTACGAAAACTAAATCTTTTGCATCGAATTCAAAATCTAACCATGAACCACGGTAAGGAATGATACGTGCTGAGTACAACACTTTACCGCTTGAGTGTGTTTTACCCTTATCATGATCAAAGAATACGCCTGGTGAACGGTGTAATTGAGATACGATTACACGTTCAGTACCGTTAATAACGAAAGTACCGTTGTCGGTCATGAGCGGCATTTCGCCCATGTACACTTCTTGTTCACGAACATCTTTGATTGATTTCGTTTCGCGATCTTTAATGATCAAACGAATTTTTACACGCATTGGTGCCGCATAAGTCGAACCACGTAAAATACATTCACGCACGTCAAACTCGGGTTTACCAAGGCTATACTCAACAAATTCTAAAGCAGCATTGCCAGAATAACTTTCAATAGGAAAAACTGAACGAAATGCGGCTTGGAGACCGATATCTTCGCGATTTTTTGGAGTTTTACCACCTTGTAAGAATGTACGATACGAATCGACCTGAATCGAAAGTAAGTACGGTGCTTCCATTACGTGGGGCAATTTACCAAAATTCTTACGGATCCGTTTCTTTTCGGTATATGAGTATGCCATCTGGAGTCCTCGGAAAGTAAACTAAGCCCGCCTGCAGAACGGGCCTAGAAGGAATTACGCAGGCCGATATGGCCACCACTGTTTACAAATGCTGCAATTTTTAGTGGTATCAAAACGCTTAACAATATTTTTATAAGCAAAAAAATATTGGTAAGCATTTGATTTTATTTGTTTTCTATAAAAATCTGCACAAAATATGCAAAACTAACAAAAAACGAGCCGATTATTGTAACGCAAAAAGGCTGATGACCCAAGAGCCATCAGCCATTTTTTGGAGCCGATTATAAAAAAATCGGCTCCCTACAGAATTACTTAAGTGTAACTGTAGCACCAGCTTCTTCAAGCTTCTTCTTAAGCTCTTCGCCTTCTTCTTTAGAAACAGCTTCTTTAAGAACAGCTGGAGCGCCTTCAACAAGGTCTTTAGCTTCTTTAAGACCAAGACCAGTAGCTTCACGAACTGCTTTAATTACAGCAACTTTGTTAGCACCAAAAGAAGTCAACTCAACGTTGAATTCAGTTTGTTCTTCAGCAGCAGCAGCGCCAGCGCCTGGAGCAGCAGCAACAGCTACAGCAGCAGCAGATACGTTAAATTTTTCTTCGAAAGCAGAAATTAATTCAACAAGTTCAAGAACTGTTTTTTCAGCAACTGCGTTTAAGATTTCTTCGTTTGTTAAAGCCATGAGAATAACTCCAAATGGATATTGAATGGTGTGAAAATAGGATTAAGCTGCTTCTGACTCGTTTTTCTCTTTGAGCGCTGTAATGAGGCGACCCAATTTCGAAATAGGAGCTTGAAGAACAGACGCAAGCATAGTAAGCGCTTTTTCTTGGTTCGGAAGGTTTGCAATCACGCTAACTTCAGCACCTTGATAAACCTTGCCATCAAATGCAGCAGCTTTAAGTTCAAATGCTTTGTTAGTTTTCGCAAATTCTTCGAACAAGCGTGCAGCTGCACCCATGTCATCTTCAGAAGTAGAGAAACCGAGAATGGTTGGGCCAACAAGGTTGTCATTTAAGATATCGAATTGAGTACCTTCTAATGCGCGCTTAGCCAAAGTGTTACGAACGATACGAGTCGTCACACCTAACTTACGAGCTTCAACACGAAGTGTTGTTAATTGCTCTACGCTTGAACCTTGATAGTTAGCCACAACAACAGAAAACGCTTTAGAAGCAACTTCGCTTACTTCTGCAACGATCTGTTTTTTGCCTTCGATAAGAAGAGCCATTGTAAAACCTCCTAACGGTGATTTATGCATCTATAAAGATGCACTCCCAATTCGTAAGCCTTTCGACTTACACGTGGAGGAGGAACAAATCACACCACCACGTCTACTCAGGCTGGTAGATTAAGAAAAATGTTCGAAAACACTTCTCACCTGAGGTCTTTGACGCTGATAAATATTCATTTATCAATTCAAAGTTTGCTCAAACTCTTTTAAAAAAAGAGTCTGAGGCTTTAAAATTCTGTCTAATTACTTAGAAACGTTGTTTACGTCAACAGTAAGACCAGGACCCATAGTTGAGCTTAAAGTGATCTTTTTAACGTATACACCTTTAGAAGTAGCAGGCTTTAATTTTTTCAAGTCTGCAATTAAAGTTTCAACGTTTTGACGTACAGCTTCTTCGCTAAAGCCAAGCTGACCAATCGCAGCGTGGATGATACCCGCTTTGTCAACACGGTAACGTGCTTGACCAGATTTAGCATTTTTAACTGCGTTAGCAACGTCTGGAGTAACCGTACCCACTTTCGGGTTTGGCATTAAACCACGTGGACCAAGAATAGTACCAAGCTTACCAACAACGCGCATTGCATCAGGAGCAGCAATTACTACGTCAAAATCAAGGTTTCCACCTTGAATGCTTTCAGCAAGATCATCAAAACCAACGATATCAGCGCCAGCAGCTTTCGCAGCTTCAGCAGCAGCACCTTGAGCAAATACTGCAACACGTACAGTTTTACCTGTACCTGCTGGTAAAGTAGTCGCACCACGAACAACCTGATCAGATTTACGTGGATCTACGCCAAGGTTTACAGCGATATCTAAAGATTCTTTGAACTTCGCAGCTGGAAGGCTGTTAAGAACTTGTACTGCTTCTTCCAAAGTATAAACTTTGTTTGCTTCTACAGCAGCAGCAATGGCTTTTTGACGTTTAGTTAACTTTGCCATGTCTTATAGCTCCACTTCCAAGCCCATAGAACGTGCAGAACCAGCAATGGTACGCACACGAGCGTCTAAATCAGCACCAGTTAAATCTGGTTCTTTAGTAGTCGCAATCTCTTCTAATTGAGCACGAGTCAACTTACCAACTTTAGTTTTGTTAGGTACAGAAGAACCCTTTTGAATACCAGCAGCTTTCTTAAGAAGAATAGATGCAGGTGGAGTTTTCATGATGAAAGTGAACGACTTATCGTTGTACACAGTGATCACGACAGGAATTGGCAAACCAACTTCAAGTTTTTGTGTAGCAGCATTGAATTCTTTACAGAATGCCATGATGTTTACACCACGTTGACCTAAAGCAGGACCAATTGGTGGAGATGGATTCGCTTTACCAGCTGGAACTTGCAGCTTGATATAGCCGTCAATCTTCTTAGCCATTGAAATTACCTCTGGGTACAGACGCCGTTAGGCTCCCCAAAAAAATAAGTAATGCCGAAACATTACAACAACAATGCCCGATCAAATCGGGCGCTTTTCAAACAACTGAAATTAAACTGTTTTTTCGACTTGTCGAAATTCAAGTTCAACTTGAGTTGGTCGATTAAATACATTAATCGTCAACGTTAAACGTGACTTTTCGTACTGAACTTCCTCCACGACTCCTTTAAAGTCAGTGAACGGACCATCAATAACGAGCAATTCTTCACCTGGTTCAAACATCGTCTTAGGACGCGGTGCCTCACCAGTATTACGTACACGAGCAAGAATCGCATCAGCTTCACGTTGTGTGATTGGCGCTGGTTTTTCTGGCGTACCGCCGATAAAACCAAGAACCTTTGGACATTCTTTTACAATGTGCCAAGTATCATCATTCATTTCCATTTCGACTAACACATAGCCTGGAAAGAATTTACGTTCAGATTTACGTTTCTTACCATCCTTCATTTCAACTACTTCTTCAGTAGGAACTAGGACTTCACCAAAGCTGTCAGCTACCGTGCTACGTTGAATACGTTCATTAAGCGAACGCAACACTTGTTTTTCAAAGCCTGAATAGGCATGAATAATATACCAACGTTTCATGGCGCTCTTACCCGATAATTAACTTAATAAACCAACCTAACCCATAATCAAAGCACCACAACACTAGAGATGCAATAATTACTACCAAGAGCACCTGCCACGAAGTGGTGATCGTCTCTTGTTTCGTCGGCCAAGTCACTCGACGCAGTTCAATTCGTGCATCTTGCAACAAGCGCACAAAGCCTTTACCTTGATGGGTGGCGTATAATAAACCTAAAGCGACAACGATACAAGCCAAAATTACCCCAACGCGCACCCAAATATCATTTGCAGGCGCCCAATAGGCAGGTAAATGCTGATTTACCAATGCAGAACCGATTAGCAAAGCAATAGCAACCAACCACAGGACAGCATCCAATGGCGAACCTGAACTTACAACTTCTGCATTATTTCTTTGAGGGATTGGCGCGTCGCTTAATGCGTCGCGCGATTTATCATTCGACATTTTTTTACTCGTCGTTGAATTCGCGACTTATTATATGACAACTTAGCCAGAATCAAGCTTTTTTATTTAAAAAAAGTGGCAGGCCAGGAGGGACTCGAACCCCCAACATTCGGTTTTGGAGACCGACGCTCTACCAATTGAACTACTGACCTATTAAGCAAATCGAAAGCCGAAGCTTCCGATTTGAGTGTAACATAGTATTGGGCTTATGCAGTTACTTTAGCAACAACACCAGCACCTACAGTACGACCACCTTCACGGATCGCAAAACGTAGACCTGGGTCCATTGCGATCGGGTGGATTAACTCTACTGACATTTCTACGTTGTCACCAGGCATTACCATTTCTACGCCATCTTGTAATTTGATCGCGCCAGTTACGTCAGTTGTACGGAAGTAGAACTGTGGACGGTAACCGTTAAGGAATGGAGTATGACGACCACCCTCTTCTTTAGAAAGTACGTATACTTCTGCATCGAATTTAGTGTGCGGCTTGATTGTACCTGGTTTAGCAAGTACTTGACCACGTTGTACGTCTTCACGCTTAGTACCACGAAGTAAGATACCACAGTTCTCACCCGCACGACCTTCGTCAAGAAGTTTACGGAACATTTCAACGCCAGTAACTGTAGTCGTTTGAGTATCACGGATACCAACGATTTCAACAGACTCACCAACTTTGATGATACCAGCTTCTACACGACCAGTTACTACTGTACCACGACCAGAGATAGAGAATACGTCTTCGATTGGCATCAAGAATGCTTTATCGATTGCACGCTCTGGTTCTGGGATGTAAGAGTCAAGCGCTTCTACAAGTGCAAGAACAGAAGCTTCACCGTAAGGACCGTCGTTACCGTTTAATGCTTGAAGAGCTGAACCACGGATGATTGGAGTGTCATCACCTGGGAAGTCATAAGTAGAAAGAAGTTCACGAACTTCCATTTCTACTAATTCAAGTAATTCTTCATCATCAACAAGGTCACACTTGTTTAAGAATACGATGATGTAAGGTACACCTACCTGACGAGAAAGAAGGATGTGTTCACGAGTTTGTGGCATTGGACCATCAGTCGCAGCACATACAAGGATCGCGCCATCCATCTGAGCAGCACCAGTAATCATGTTTTTAACATAATCGGCGTGGCCCGGGCAGTCTACGTGAGCGTAGTGACGGATTGGAGAATCGTATTCTACGTGTGATGTATTAATTGTAATACCACGTGCTTTTTCTTCAGGAGCAGAGTCGATTTGTGAGTAATCTTTCGCTTCACCGCCGTAAGTTTTTGCACAAATTGTTGCAATCGCAGCAGTTAAAGTTGTTTTACCATGGTCAACGTGACCAATTGTACCCACGTTTACGTGTGGTTTATTACGTTCAAACTTAGCCTTAGCCATTTGATTTTCCTCGTTTACGTCGACACCAGTTTAGAGAAAAACAACCCTGAAAAACTTTCTTTATCGACATTCGCCTAAAAAACTAGACACCTAATACTTGAAAAGCAGACTATAATAGCCTGCTTCTTTTTAAATCTTTGTAGAAATTCTACCAAGTTGTATATCTGGAGCTCTTATCGAGATTTGAACTCGAGACCTCTCCCTTACCAAGGGAGTGCTCTACCACTGAGCTATAAGAGCGATCTCTTCGATGGAGCGGGAGACGAGGATCGAACTCGCGACATGCAGCTTGGAAGGCTGCCACTCTACCAACTGAGTTACTCCCGCGCGTTGGTACTTAACCACTTCAATCGAAGCTAGATGGTGGTGAGAGAAGGATTCGAACCTTCGAAGCTTTCGCAACAGAGTTACAGTCTGCCCCCTTTGGCCGCTCGGGAATCTCACCATATCACACTTACACAGTGCTGTTCTTCACTCTAACACTCTACTACATTAAGATGGTGCCGGCACACGGATTCGAACTGTGGACCTACTGATTACAAGTCAGTTGCTCTACCAACTGAGCTATGCCGGCGTTTCTTAGTGTTTCGTACGTTTCGTATCGGAACGGTGTGCAGTTTAGCAAAACTCTCAGGCTATGCAAGCAGTTTTTTTATAAAAACTGCGAAAAACTCATAAAATCAAACCATTTGATGATAATTCAACCGCTTTGATCACTGCGCGAGCTTTTATTTGGGTTTCATTCCATTCTGATTCTGGATTTGAGTCTGCAACAAGCCCTGCTCCAGCTTGCACATATACTTTTTTATCACGAATCACACAGGTACGAATCGCGATCGACATATCCATTTCACCATGCCAACCCAAATATCCAACAGCACCACCAAATACACCACGCTTAACTGGTTCTACTTCATCAATGATTTCCATTGCACGAATTTTAGGTGCACCTGAAAGTGTGCCCGCAGGGAATGTCGCTTTAAATACATCAAGCGCATCGACATCATCTCGAACCTCACCCTGTACATTTGACACGATATGCATCACATGTGAGTAGCGCTCAATCACCATACGATCAGTGACTTGAACCTTACCAATCTTTGAAACCCGACCAACATCATTTCGTCCAAGATCAATCAGCATTAAATGTTCTGCAATTTCTTTTTCATCAGCCAATAAATCTTGCTCTAAAGCCAAATCTTCTTCTTTAGTTTTTCCACGTGGTCGAGTGCCTGCTAAAGGACGTACTGTTGCGATACCATTCTCCAAACGAGACAAAATCTCAGGAGATGAACCAACAATATGAAAAGGCTTCTGATCCGTCAGTGTTTGTCCTTGTACCAAGAATAAATAAGGTGAAGGGTTTAAATGACGGAGTGCACGATAAACCTGTAATGCTTCACCATCAAAATCAGAAACCATACGCTGACCAGGTACCACCTGCATCACATCACCAGCACGAATGTACTCTTTTACCTTCTCAACGGTTGCAAGGAACTTCTCTTTACCTGTAATAGATTCAAAATGAGGAGCAGAATGCGGCTTTGCTTGCAGACTTACAGGTGTTGCAAGTAATTGTTCAAGTTGATCTAATTTTTGTTGTGCTTGTTGATAGGCATTTTCTTGATTCACATCAGCATGATGAATCAAAAATAACGTATCTTTCAAATTATCAAAAACAATAACTGTTTTAGATAGCATTAACCATAAATCGGGTAAAGACACAGGGTCGGCTGTTGGTACATTTTTAAGTTTAGGTTCAATATAACGCACTGCATCATAACCAAGATAACCAACTAAACCGCCAGTAAAGCTTGGTAAATCAGGCAACTCATTTTGAGTCGGCACTTTAAATTGTTTTTGAAAATCACGTATATATTGGAATGGATCACTACATTCTTGTTGAATAACAGAACCATCCAACTGTTGAATAGTCAAGATTCCTGCATTGCAAGAAAAAACTGTCGACTCTCCTAACCCAATCATGGAATAACGCGCCCAGTTCTCCCCACCTTCAACAGACTCAAACAAATATGCTTGTTTGTGTTCTTTGAAGCGCGCAAAAACAGAAAGCGGAGTTTCGGTATCCGCTAAACGTTGACGGTATACAGGAATAGTGTTGTAGCCTAAAGATTTTAACTGTTCGAATTGTACTAAGGTCGTCATGAATATTCTCTATGGTTTCGATTTAATCTGCGTTTAGTTTTAATGCTGCTTTAATCCCGCCATCGAAAAACCATACTCATTTTCATGCCCTTCTCCTCACCTGATCTTCATCTATCAATTCTGCCAAACTATCTATCACTTGTTGTGGTTGGCAGTCATAGATACTTTCTCCATGATTATAGCCATAGCTGACCACAATACAATCTATACCTGCACGTCTTGCCGCTTCAACATCATTACTTGAATCACCAATCATCAACGTTTCAGAAGCCAGAGCATTTTGCTGCTGCATACAATGTAACAATGGCAATGGATGTGGTTTGCGCTCAGCCAAGCTGTCACCTCCAATTACCATTTTAAAATAAGCACTCAATCCCAAAACATCGAGAATACCTCGAGCCAAGTGTTCAGGCTTATTGGTTACACATGCCATCGTAATTTGATGTGTTTGACAATACTGTAAAAATTCCAACACCCCTGCATATACTTTCGTGTCGACACATAATTCCTGTGCATAAATTTCAACAAATGTATCAAGTAAATGATTGAGTTGTTCTGGGTTAGCATCCCCAAATAAATGATCAAGCACCGTTTCACACAACTTTGCAGCGCCTTTTCCAACCCAAGCTCGAATCTGCACTTCCGTGACTAATGGAAATCCTAGTTTTTCCAAACTGAGATTCATCGCACGGTACAAATCTGCTGCAGAATCAACAAGTGTTCCATCGAGATCAAAGAGAATAAGGCTACGACGCTCTAACTGTGCAATTAGCATAAATTTACTCGACATAAAAAAGGCATACGCTCATGGTATGCCCTGATTGTAAAAGCTTCGCGTAATTATTTAAAGAACAGCCAAGCAATCACAGCCAAAATGATCAGCACGATAATTGAAATCAAACCTACAGATGCATTTTTCTGTTGCTCAACTTCTTGTGCCACTCGTGATACAGGCTCTTCAAATGGAATAGGTTGTTGCTCTAAAGTCGACTGCACATCAACACCTTGTGGTATCGGCGCAGGCTTTGGAATCGCAACTTGCTGCGGCATTCCATCACGACTAATTGGGGTTTCAACAGCACGTTCAGCTATACTCGGCATACCTTGGTCGTGTGATGTTGATGGCACTGGTTCTGCTTCAATTTCAGGCAATTCAGCATCAACAGGTGCAAGTACAGAAAACATAAAGCTCGCAAATTGCAAAATATCCCCATCATGCAACTCTGTTTCTTGTTCAATTTTCAAATCATTGATAAATGTGCCATTTGAAGAATTCAAATCTTGAACCCAAAGCTGCTGATCTTTCAACAACAAGGCAGCATGTCGACGAGAAATATCAGCAGATTGCAACAAAAGGTCAGCATCTTGATGACGACCAACTAACATATCACGCTCTACGCTAATCTCTTGCCCCGTAAATTCACCCGTAATGGCTTGTAGTTTCCAAGTCATAGATGCATATCCTTATAAAATTTCTCTCAATTTTAACATTGTGACATAAGGTCTTCTGTGCATCTACTGTGAAGATGCCGAACGAATCGTCGTAGTTGTCACTGTATTCTTACTACGCTCAGTCGATTTTGCTGGCAGCTGAATAGATTGCTGTTGTACCTGAGGTTCTATAGTCGCTACAGGTGTAGTTACGACACTATTTTGATTTTGTGTTGCTGTTGGAACCTTTTGATACGGTGACGTATTATTTAACGGTTGTTGACGATAAATATCAGCCACATTTTCAGGTAACTTAGCAAAATTACCATTTTTATCCATAGCTAGCTGCAAGCTATAAAGCTGATTGTAACGTTGTTGAGAAATTCGACGCACATCATCAGAATCACCAACAATCGTTGGGTGAATGAAAACCAAGAGATTACGTTTTTCATTGGTTTTACTGTCTGCACGGAATAATCGACCAAGATAAGGAATATCGCCTAAGACAGGCAATCCTTGTCTCGAATGGATTGAATTGTCGGAAATCAAACCGCCCAGAACAACCGTTTGGCCATGATCAGCTAAAACCGAAGTTTTGATGGCACGCTTACTGGTCACCAAATCAGTTGCTTGACCGCGACTTTCCTGTACAGCAGAGACTTCTTGCTCAACCTCTAACCGAACAGAACCACCTTCACCAATATGCGGTACAACTTTTAGCGTTACACCCACATCCTTACGTTCAACAGTGGTGTATGGATTCACACCTGTGCTGTTAGTCGTCACAGAACCAGTTACGAATGGTACATTCTGACCCACAACAATATAGGCTTCCTCATTATCCATCGTCACAATAGATGGTGTGGAAAGAAGGTTGGATTTCGTGTTACTTTTTAGCGCCTGAATCAATGCACCATAAAGCTTACGCGAACCATTCGCACCCTCTTTATAGTCACCCACCACAATCGAAGAACCAGCCCCAATTGCAGAACCCAAACCAGCCGCTCCACCTGTCAGATATCCAGCAGCTAGTTTTGATAAACTAGACCCAACATTAGTAAAGTTTATTAATCCAATACCGCTACTTATATCACCTAATGCCCACTGAACACCCAATTGATCTGCATCATCACCAGCAACTTCAATAATTGCCGCTTCGATCAGCACCTGTTGACGACGTATATCTAATTGCTGAATCGCTGCCTCAATTTCACGCATTAACTGAGGATCCGCTTTAACGACCAATGCATTCTGCGTACTGTCCGCAATAATGCTAACACCATTACCATTAAAGCTTGAAACACCTGCATTTTGATTATTTGAGCCGCTATTCAAATTAATTGAAGGCGTGGAAATCGAGGAAGATGATCCAGATGTTGAATTTGAGCTTTGATTGTTTGAAACAAGGTTATTGATTGGATTATTTGATGAGCCTGCATTATTTGATGCTGAAGATGATGAAACTGATTGACCAGTGACTAAGCCTTGCAAAATTTCAGCTAAGTTTTTTGCACTGGCGTATTTCAAACGAAAAACTTTCAAACCGCCCAAACGATCTGCCGAAGGCACATCTAACATTTCGATCATTTGACGTAAACGTTTACGCGAATCAGGGTCACCCTTAATCAAAATGCGATTAGTCCGATTATCCGCAATGATGCGTACACGTGAGCCAATAAAATCTTTAGATGCACCCGTTGCACTCATCGTTTCTAGCAAACCAATGATTTCTTCTGCTTGGCTTGATTGCAAACTAATCGCTTCAATATCATTCTGACCTGTGCCATCAAGATTACGCACAATATTTTCTAACTGATAAATATTTGCAGCACGATCAGAAACAATCAACGCATTTGTTCCTGCTACAGCAGCTAAATGCGCGAATTGTGGCATCAGAGGACGAAGTGCAGGAATCAAGTCATTAGGGTTGGTATTTTGCAGCCAAATCACACGTGTAACGATTTGGTCTCCACCCGCACGACTGCTTGAATCATATGGGATACCAGAATTTTTCACATTGCTATCAGGAACAAGTTTTACAGTATTTCCCGATGGTAAAGCCACAACACCGTTAACATTCAAAACACCTAAAAATAGGTCATAAACCTCATCTTTATTTAAAGGCTTATTTGAAATCACCGTGACGTTACCACGTACACGAGGATCAACCGCAAAGTTTTTCCCCGTAATATCTGCAACTTCATTAATAAATGCTGTTAAGTCCGCATCACGTAAATTGATCTTCCATGTTTGTGCTTGCACATGGGTACTGATTGACGCGGCTAAAGGTGCTGCGGCAAGTAATGCCCAAAGTGGACGTTGATGATTTAAAAAAGCCATAACCTGCACTTATTCCTAACTTATGTGGTGACGTGTTATCACTAAAAACTTTGTTGTATGGTCATCACTTGATCACCACGTTTTATTTCTATTTTGGCATGCCCTTCACGACGTACTTGCTCTAATAATTGTACTTCGCTTAGCCCTTGCCCAACAGTTTGACCATTAATCGACAGAATACGATCACCTGAACGCAAACCTAATGTGTTTTTCAAGTTCGATGGTGTTCGATCAGAGATTTCATAACCACCTGAACCGCCGCCGGTCACACCCATATTTTTTAAATACTGCTCTCGATTATCTTGCATCTGCTGTATGGCTTGACCTAAAGCAGATTGCGGAGAACTTTGAGAAGGTGCTTGAGGCTGCATTTGAGTTGACTGATTATTCATACTCTCATTTAAAACGGGTGCTATCGGTTGATATAAGCCGTTTTCAAGACCTTTGAATTTAACTTCTCGTGTAGCACCATTTCCTTGCCTAAGAATCACATGATCCCAATAAACCTCTGCAAGTTGGTAGGACGTTGAGCCAATCGTCTCACCGACACGATAACGTTCAGCAACATCATTGAGTTTAATGACAGCAGAGGATAAATAACTTGGATAACCTAGCAAAACACCCTGCAACTCTAAATTAACATTATCTTGAGCAGAAACTGCTGCGGGTTCGTTAAATAATGCAAACGAACTAATGTTGGGTACTTGAGCTTGCTGCGAACCCAACTCAACTCGATCAAACTGCATCGGCTGCGGCGGTGCGACAACAAACCAAAATAAAGAAGCCAACTTCCAACATAACCATAGCACTAATATTACCAACACCAACGCACCTAGCTTGTCTAACTTCTGCCATCTCAATTGTTGAATCTTTTGAGCAAATTGTTTCATCAGAAGCCACCCTGCATGAGTGGTTGACGTGAGCTAATCACGTAAGTGTCTAAACCAGCTTTTCCTTCATATGATGGAATATTCAAAAGCATTCGTTGCGTCAATTGCACATCAAGCATCAAACTAGGGTCTAAACTTAGATTCGCCATTTTTTGACTGCGCTGATCACGTACATCTACTTGTAGCTGACCATTTTCATCTTTTATTTCAGCCATTAATGAAGGCATATTCATACGATCTTGACGTTGACCGAACGTATAATTCAATTCACCACCACCCCAGTTTAGCTGCCCTTCCGCAGCACTAAATCCTTTTTCTTTTTGATAATTTAACTGAACATCTTTTAATTGAATCGCGTTCTCAGGCCACTGCCAGTTTGCAAAATACTTTAAGGTTTCAGGTGAAACTTCACCTTGAAGATTCTTGATCATGATTTTTTTACCAAAACCATAACCAAAAACACCATTAAATTGAGTATTTCCACTGTGTATATCGAGATTTGCACCAACACGTAATAACAATAAATCTAGAGGTCTAGTTTTCCAATGGACAGTTCCTCGCAATTGACCACGCTGCCAATCCGCCTGCCCCTGCCAGATATTGCCACTAACATTATGTAATATTTGATTATCTTTAGAAAACTTAGCAATTAACCATGTTGCTGGAATTTGTAAAATAATAAAAATTAAGAATGCAAAAACGGCGAAAATCCACCATCTCCATTGTTTTGTTTTTTTCTTCATTCCACCCTTACCAACACGCAAAATATCATCCTTGTCGAGACACTCGCCCTCTGATTGACATTATGCATACTTTTTCAACATCGCCAATTCTCTCATATAAAAAAACCAAGCTTTTTAAGCCTGGCTTTTTAATAAAGGATAAAATCACCTTATGACAATACGATGACTTTAAAACTTGACTTAGATTAAGAAATCTTCAAGTTTTGCACCTTTCTCTAATTCTGCAACTAACCAACGTGGTTGCTTACCGCGACCTGTCCAAGTTTCGTCTGCATTATTTTTATTACGGTAACGAGGCTCAACAGCTTTACGGGTTGTTTTCTTACGTTTTTGCTCATCAAGCTCCAAAAGCTCTTCAACGCTGTATCCAACGTTTTCAGCAATCGCAATAATTTGATTATAAGCATCTTCAATTGCTTGATCTTTTTTGCTTGCAATTAAAGCTTCAGCTTCAGCTTGCAAACGCTTGAGATCTTCAACAGATAAATCACTAATATCTGGTTTCATTAGAACCACTCCAACTCAAAAGGGAAATATATCACTCAAAAAATAAAATGAATTAAAAATTCGACTCAATATTAATTTATATGTAATTAGATAATCAATATTAAAATAGTCAACTTAATCACAACATTCACTTAAATCAGCTATTATTTACAATAAAACAAAGAAACTTTGTTCACATCAAATATTACAGCACATTTTACCATTCTTTTAACTTCGTATTTTATTGTTATTATTTCTTAAAATATCAATTCAAAACCCACCTTAAAATAAACATAATCTAGATTTATAAGTAAGCTTTATTTTAAAAAATTTATTGAATTGCACCTCGATACAACTCAATAAATATGACTTAGATAAAATTATACATAACTGTCTTTACATATTATTCAATATGATGTCCAACAGTTGATTCCAACGTTATAATACGATTACGAATCTCGGTTGGTATATTAATTTTCTTTGAATCATGTTTGCCAACACACACCATGACAGCCTCACCAGTTGCAACCACTCGAGCTTGATCACGACTCCATAAAACATAATGCATTCTAAACGCACTATTTCTTAACTCTTCAATTCTTGCACCAATATGCAGCACATCAGGATAAAATACTGGGCTTAAATATTTACATTGACTCGAAGCAACAACCGTCAATATATCCTCATCAAATATATTTAATTTCATTAAATAAGCAATTCGTGCACTTTCAATATATCGATAATATTGAACATTATTTACATGTCCAAAAGCATCCATATCACCCCATGCAACAGTTTGCTCAAGAATTACTGGATAGACAGACAGCTCTTTCATTATTTCACTCATATCTTAAAGTTAAGAAAATTAACATCATTTTCAAAGATTAAATTCAACTGCCTGATTAAATCAGAATCATCACCCAAGGTAGATTTAATCCTTAAATAACTCATTAAAATATTATCAGGATATAAATCCAACAATTGTGCTGCATCAGTCTGGCGATCTGTCGCCATAAATATATGCCATTTTGCAAAAGCCAGCATTGGAACGCTGGTATATTTTTGCTCCAACTCCATAATTCGTTGTTCAACATAAGCATAATCAGGAATTTGCTTAAGTAGCTGTTGTTGAAACCACAAATAAAATACTTCAGGATCAAAATGCTCTTGCAATAGATGTAAGGCAAGCTCCTCGTGCTGAACACTCATTTCAGGCATTCGAGCCAATAATTTTAACCAAAGTACTTTACTGGTATACGGCCGTGCTTTGATTTCTGAATGCAGCATCATGTAACGTTGTTGAAGTGCACCTAAATCATCTACAGTAGCTTGATCAAATTGAATTAATAATTGCTGCAACCAAAGATCACGATGTTCTGCATCTAGCAGCCCATGTTGAGTACTTTGTAAAAACACCCATGGCTTTTGTAAGGCCAATTTACCCCACAAACTGGTTATTTTTTGCTGATATGCCGTTTCAATTTCGCTTAGCCAAGGGGATAGTTGATGTTGTGCGAGAAATTCCAAATGTGTAAGTGCTTTTTCTGTTTCTTGTCGCTCTAGAAAAATATCCACTCTAAGCAATTCAGCAAGTTCAAAAGCCATAGGGGCTGACTTTTCTAGATTCATCAATGCCGTTTCATAATCACCATTGCGATAATCAAATTGAGCATCAACGATATTACTCAGTAAACCTGACTGTGTGAAAACTCGCTCAATGAACACTTGCTGATCTTTGGCAGCATCTAATAACCAAACGATGCCAAGCTGCTCATAAGGATGTAAATCTTTAAATCGAAGAATTGTATCTTTCTGTCTTTGCTGTTGTGCGAGATATCTTTTTGCTAATAACCATCCTGCCTGAGCGATGAAGCTCACAAGAATAAAGCAGGTTACTAATCCCCAAAAGCTACTTTGAAACTGCCAGTCCCGCCAATAGATATAAGCGTAACCACTACCGTAACCATAGCTAAAGACTGAAAAAATAGCGAATAAGCTAAGGATTGCAAGGAAATATATCTTCAATAAATGCTTCATATCGGACTACCCTAGCAAACCGAGAGTCGTTAGTTTCGGAGCAGGAACGACGGGAAGATTAAGCATTTTCTCCACACGTAGTTTCATTTGCTGACTACTACGATCTGGCAAATCCTCTAAAAGTAGCATAACTTCTTGCATTGACTTACGATATTCAGTGGCTTGATTTAAATGTAATGCTTGCTCAGCAAGTAATAATCTTAATTGAGCCTCTTTTAGTAAAATACTTCGTTGGATTAAGTCTGGTGGAGTGCGTTGCACCTTTTCAAATTTGAACCATTGCCACCATGAACGTTCACTGTTTTTCTGCAGTCGAATATCGGGTTTCTGCATTTCTTGCTGAAGCTGCTGATCTAAATACTGCAACAACGTATCAAACTGCTGACGCTGCTGAGTTTGCAGCAATACATATTGTTGAATGTTTTGCTTATCTTGTTCCATCGCTTTAATAAGACCATGCTGCAATGCTGGTGAAACTTGATGTTGAGCCATTTGTTGTTGCAACTGATTCAACTGTTCTAGCGCAAAAATAAATTGTTGCTGATCTACAGCAAACTGCACTAATTGTAGTTTTTGCTTGATTACAACGGCGGGAGCAATACCATCAATCGTTATCGGTGTAGTTACAAGTTTATTATTGTTATTTGAGGTGTTTTTGTCTTGCAGTTGTCGTTGCAAACCCACTAATTGGTCATTTAACAAAGAGTATTGTTGCTGTGATTGAACCAACTGCTGTTGAAGCTGAGGAATTGTTTGAGAATATTGCGCAACATCATAACTGAGTTTCGCCAACCACACCAAACCCAGAACCAATATGAAATAAGCAATTTTTCTCATGATTGTCCTTGCCAGCCTTGAATAGAATGAATAATTTCTAATGGTGCTAATGTTTCTAACTGAATATATTTCAACATAGAATCTACTTGATTTTGCGTTTGACACAATACCTGAGCTAAACGCTCACCAAGTACTAAATAAATACAATCCAACTCTTTGCTAATCTGTGCGGTGAGCTTTTGCCAGTTTCTCCAACTTGCTTCACTACTAATCAACACAAAAACTGGTTGTTGTGCTACCAATTGAGAAACGAGTTTAGGAAATTTAGTCAAACTTAGTTCAGGGCATTGGCGACGATAAAGGATAAAGTTGAGAATATTAACGCCTGTTTGTTGCAAATGTTGCATCATAAATTGACGTCCGCCATGCCCACGCCAAAATGCGACTGTATTTAAGTCAACGCGTTCTCTAAGTATCGGTAGCTGCAACATCCCTTCTGAACTTTCCACATCAGGAACAAGACTATCAATCCCAAAGGTTTTTAGCGCTGCTGCTGTGGCTTGCCCAACCGCGATCCATTGAATATGTTTAAGTTGATCTAAATCAATCCCACTATTCTTGAGATGCAGCATGCCAATCTCAACAGCAGTTGGACTGACAACAACGATCACTTGCGAAGCCTTAAGTTGATCATACAACTGCATCAAATCTACTGTAAATGGCTCAGCAACCAACTCAAGTAAGGGCAAGGATTCAACCTGTATCCCCTCTTGAATCAAAGCTTGATTTAATGAATGTGCTCGATCTTCAGGGCGCGTATTGATGAATAACATTTTAATATAAAGCTTTCAGTAGCTCGCCTGCACCCTGTGCCAATAGTTTTTCGGCTAAAACCACACCCAATCGCTCTCCCTCATCCAATGCTCCTGACAATTGTTCTTTTAATAGCGTCTTTCCATCTACACTACCGACTCGACCTTCGATTTGAAGTTGATTTTGAGTAATTATCGCATAACCAGCGATCGGAACTTGGCATCCACCTTCAAGATAGGCATTAAATGCACGTTCTGCACGTACACAAATTGAAGTTACTTCATGTTGAAGAGGAGAGATTAATTCCAATAATTCTTGATCATCTGCACGACATTCCAAACCCAAAGCACCTTGCCCTACTGCAGGCAAACTCAATGTAGGTGCGAGGCAATGGCGAATCCTCTCTGCCAAACCTAAGCGTTTTAAACCTGCGCTCGCTAAAATGATCGCATCATACAGTCCATCATCGAGTTTAGATAACCGTGTTCCTACATTACCGCGTAGATCAATAATTTCTAAATCAGGGCGTTGCTGAAGTATCTGACATTTACGGCGTAGACTTGAGGTCCCTACTTTCGCACCATGTGGTAACTCATCAAAATGAGCATATTGATTCGATACAAAAGCATCTAAAGGATCTTCTCGTTCACAGATCACTGCAAGTGTTAAGCCTGCAGGTAAATGCATCGGCACATCTTTCATTGAATGTACAGCTAAATCAGCACGCCCATCCAATAGTGCTGCTTCCAACTCTTTTACAAATAATCCTTTACCACCAATTTTTGCCAAAGGCGTATCTAAAATTTTATCACCTTGGGTTACAAACTTAACCAATTCAACCGTTAAATCAGGATAAAGTTCATTTAAACGAGCACGAATATGCTCAGCTTGCCAAAGTGCAAGAGGACTTTGTCGAGTTGCAATTTTTAGAGTTTTCATAAATCTAAGTTAAGTATTGATCAAAGCAATTGCTCCAAACTTAACTTGATCATTTAAAAATGCAAGTAAAAAAAGCAAAAAGTGATCATAACAAGCTTAGCTTCAACAAATTATAGTTGATGCATACACTCTCTTAGACTTGGTAAATGACGGCGACTCACCGACAAGCGCTCCTCAAGTTCACGTAATCGAACTTGGTATTGTCCAGCAGCAACCAGCTCTAAACCTTCTAAATAATCTAGTGAAACAAGCGCATTACGATGGATTCTAATAAAGCGGTCAGCAAACTCATGCTCTAAATCTTTTAATGTTTCGTCTATCAATACACTGCCATTTTTATGGCGCACGGTGACATACTTCTGATCCGCCAAAAAATAATAAATATTTTCTACAGGGATAAGTTCGACCCCACGATAAGTTTTCGCAGCAATTTGGTGACGTTGAGTTTTAGTATCGTACATATGATCTTGTTGTTTTAAACCCGTCATTTGAGCTTGGGTAAGTTGAGTTAAATTATCAAAAACCTGCTGTAAATCTTGTTGGGCTACAGGTTTGAGTAAATATCCTTGGGCTTGAAATTTGAATGCTTCCAATGCATGTTGATCGTATGCCGTACAAAAAATAATAGCAGGACGTGGGTTCAAGTGACTCAATTGCTCAGCGCACTCTAATCCATTCATCCCTGGCATTTGAATATCTAATAAAACAACATCTGGTGAATCATTTTCAATATGATCTAACACATCTTGCCCATGATGTGCTGTCGCAATCACTTCATGCCCCATCTGGGTCACTAAACGTGATAAACGCTCTACTGCGAGAGGTTCATCATCAGCAATCAGAACTTTCATCCTCTCCTCCTTGTCACCGTTAACATCATCCATATTTTTTATGGTTAACTGGACTTATTATTTTACTCGATCGTGGTAACTCACCACAGTCGTATATAACGACACTCCCCCATACACTTGAAATTTCACAGCTGGCCCATAATAAGCCTTCAAGCGCTGTTCAACATTTTCTATTGCAATACCATTCCCTGTTCTGGATTTTATTTTATCGTGAGAATAGGGGTTAGTAATGACTATAGTGACTTGATTTTGCAATATTTCAACCAATACGCTAATCGTTGAAGCTTGTAAAACTTTTTCCACCCCATGAAAAATACTATTCTCTAACAAAGGTTGCAACGTTAATAATGGAATAGTCGCTCGTTTTAACTCAATTGGTGTCGCTTGAATATTCCATTCTACGGTTAATCTATCACCTAAACGCATTTTCTCAATACTGAGATACTGCTTACACAGATCAATTTCTTCCTCCAAACTTACCAGTTTCAACTCCTGAAAACTGGCCCGAAACAATCGAGAAAGACTGATCAACATATTTTCAGCTTTATCTGGATCTATTGAAATCAAACTCACCACACTATTTAAACTATTAAATAAAAAATGTGGATGAATCCGTGCCTGCATCGCTTGAATACGCGCATTTAACTCACTGTACTGCTGACGCAACCATTGCTCACGCATATATAAATAACGTAAGCAAAAAGCACCCAATAAAATACCATACCCCAAATGCAAACTTACGCCATGAAATAAGACATCTTCGGAAAAACCAGTAGATCGAGCTGCCCAAAACTGAATGATATTCACAGCGCAAGTTGTAAGCAGCACAATGATTTGCAGGACAACAAAACCCAAAGTCAAAGCGACCTTTTGACTTAACTTAGTAAAGAAATCCTGAAAATAATCGACAAACGCGGAAAAAGATAAAATCACCCAATTAATAAAAAAGGTGTATTGTAAAACGCGAATACCTTCCAAAGCATGCCAAGAGCGAGCTTCCGCCAATGCTAAAACCATTGCCAATACATTACTTGCAACAATTAGTTCTAATAAGTGTTGCCATTGACCAATTTTCGTAAAAAAATACGTGCCTGATGAATTCATCTGACGAGATTGCGATAACTTCTTGCGTCGAGTTTCGGCATCTGCGTTTGGATTTGCTATACTCTTTTTTATTTTACTGAGCCGCCATGACCACATCTTCTCAATCCTCATCTTCAGCAAGCCCTAATCAAACCTCTGGTATGTGGGGCGGTCGCTTCTCAGAAGCAACGGATGCATTTGTTGCAGAATTTACAGCATCTGTGCAATTTGACCAACGTTTTTATAAACAAGATATTGCGGGCTCTATCGCTCATGCAACCATGTTAGCAAAAGTTGGTGTACTCACTGAAGCTGAACGTGATGACATTATTCAAGGTTTAAGCACGATTAAAGCAGAAATCGAAGCTGGAAATTTTGAATGGCGTATTGATTTAGAAGATGTCCACATGAATATTGAGTCTCGTCTGACTCAACGTATTGGCATCACAGGTAAAAAACTTCATACAGGTCGCAGTCGTAATGACCAAGTAGCAACAGATATTCGTTTATATCTACGTGATGAAATTGATGACATTTTAGGCTTATTACTTCGCTTACAAAAAGGTTTACTGAGTTTAGCAAGTCAAAATACGCATACTATCATGCCCGGCTTTACTCATTTACAAACTGCTCAACCTGTGACGTTTGGTCATCACTTATTAGCTTGGTTTGAAATGCTTGTTCGTGACACCGAACGTTTACAAGACTGCCGTAAACGTGTTAATCGTATGCCACTCGGCTCAGCAGCCTTAGCTGGTACAACCTACCCGATTGATCGTGCCTATACCGCTGAGTTATTAGGTTTTGAAGCAGTTTCAGAAAATTCTCTCGATGCAGTCTCAGATCGTGATTTTGCGATTGAATTTAATGCCGCAGCATCTTTGATCATGATGCACTTATCACGTATGTCTGAAGAACTAATTCTATGGACTTCAGCTCAGTTCAAGTTTGTGAATATTCCTGATCGCTTCTGTACCGGTTCTTCAATCATGCCACAGAAGAAAAACCCAGACGTTCCTGAATTAGTTCGTGGCAAGTCAGGTCGTGTTTTTGGCGACTTAATTAGCTTATTGACCTTAATGAAAGGCCAACCATTGGCATACAACAAAGATAACCAAGAAGACAAAGAACCATTATTTGATGCAATTGATACCGTTCGTGGCTCACTTATGGCTTTTGCAGACATGGTTCCAGCACTGGTACCAAATATTGAAGTTATGCGTGAAGCGGCTTTACGTGGCTTCTCTACAGCAACTGACCTTGCAGATTACCTTGTTAAAAAAGGGGTTGCTTTCCGTGATGCGCATGAAATTGTTGGTAAAGCAGTTGCTCTTGGCGTAGCAGAAGAAAAAGATTTGTCTGAGCTTTCTCTTGAACAGCTACAACAATTCTCTGATCTGATTGAAGCAGATGTATTTGACAAAGCTTTGACTCTAGAAGCTTCAGTGAATGCACGTGACCATATTGGTGGAACTTCACCTAAACAAGTTGAAGCCGCAATTGTTCGTGCACACACTCGCTTAGAACAGCTATACGCTTAAGGACTGATCATGACTAGACAAGTATTTTGCCGTAAATACCAACAAGAACTTGAAGGTTTAGATTTTGCACCATTCCCTGGTGCAAAGGGTCAAGAATTTTTTGAGACTGTATCTAAACAAGCTTGGCAAGAATGGTTAAAACATCAAACTACATTGATTAACGAAAAACGTTTAAATGTCTTTGAACCAGATGCAAAAAAATTCCTCGAGGAACAACGCGAGAAATTTTTCAACAATGACCAAAGCGTAGAAAAAGCCGAAGGCTGGAAGCCTGAACAAGGATAAGCTGAGTAACTCTCTACCCTTATCGAAAAGCTAAGCTCTGCCAAGTTAAGCAAGGGAGCTTAGTATTTTTAAAATTTCTTGTATCAAAAGCAATGATTCCATCATTGCTTTTTTTATTTAAAAATTGGCAAGACGACTTTGATTTTTTTAATTACAGGCCATTTTTACCATAGGTTCAAATTTTGATCTAAAAACACTTATGATTTATCATTTTTATTTACGTGATCTTTACACTAGTAATAAAGGGTTACAGAGTATACACAGTTGTCTACATGACAGATTGAACGATTCTATTTAAAGTTACTTATAGAAAGATAGAGATACCCCCAATATCTCAACAATGCATGATATTTCTCTCCCAGACTTTTCCCCCGAAGTCTGGGATTTTTTTATTTACTCTATCTAAATATCTGTGTGACATATTCGTTTCTGCAATCTTATGGAGATAGCAGGAAATACTCCCAAATCACAAATCCTAAACCAAATCCAAGACATGCATATAGAACGATAATAAAGAAAACGAAGCTCGCATTATTTTTCTTTTTTAGGAAACTCATAGCATTCTCGCCTTTAGGTTGAAAATACTATTTTGAAAAAATACTGATTCTAAATATAGCCACAAAGCCTTCAAAAAAAACTATAACAGATCATTTAAATCAGCCCAAAATGATCCAAACAAACCGTTTCTCATAAAACAAAAAAGTAAATTTAATCAAAATCCGCTTCAGATTCACTTTGATTAAATTCACTTTCTGTTAAATCTTTTGGGCTGTGCCAAAATTACTTTTGATTTACTTTTTGTTCAATTTCTTCAATGCTAGTATGACGAACATCCATACCTTTCGCCATATAGATCACTTGCTCAGAAATATTACGCGCATGATCACCAATTCGCTCTAAAGAACGTAACACCCACATCACATTAATAACACGTGCGATATGACGTGGATCTTCAATCATATATGTCATAAGTGTACGAGTCGCTGATTGATATTCACGATCAATATCGACATCAGCCATAACAACTTTCAAAGCCTGATCCACATCTAAACGCGCAAATGCATCTAATGCATCATGGATCATGACACGAACCTGATTACCAATATGACGTGTTTCCATGTAACCACGTGGTGACTCACCCTCTTCACAAAGATTTTGGGCAATACGTGCAATTTTTGCAGCTTCATCACCAATTCGCTCAAGGTCGGTATTGGCTTTGCTCATTGCAATTACCATACGCAAATCGATCGCAGCAGGATGACGGCGCGCCAAAATTAAAGTCAAACCTTCATCAATATCTCGCTCATATTGATTCACCGTGTTGTCTTTAAACTGAACGTCAATCGCTAAATTGGCATCTGTGTCTAATAAAGCATGAATTGAGTTAGCAACTTGCTGCTCTACTAATCCACCCATTGTCATAAATTTGGTATGAACATCTTGTAGGTCTTCATTAAATTGTGAAGAAATATGGTGACTTAACACTGGATTACTTGGACACACAGGATGCCTCCACTAGACACATGGAAAAAATGATTGGTGATTAAACCATAACTATGATGAAACTTTTATGACAATAGCATGGATTTGGCAATTAACGAATGGTGTTAATTGATACAACAATAAAGCAAAAATCTGTTAGTCTAAATGCCTAGCTTGACGGAGCGCAGTTAACAAACTGCTGAGATTGTCTTAATTCTCAATTTAAAGACAAGTACCGTTGAACCTGATCAGGTTAACACCTGCGTAGGAATCAAGCCCAGCAAAAACTTCGCCTTTATTTATCAAAGAGATAAATCCGCCATCGTTTTTGGTCGTGCTTGATTCGTTAATGCCAAACATAAGGATCATGCAATGAACCAATTAACGAATCTTTCCCCTGCTGATATTTCCGCTCAACATGAGCAAGATGCTAAAGATTTAACCCGTATCTTACCTGCCTCTAAAAAAGTCTATGTTGAAGGTTCACGCCCAGACATCCAAGTACCGTTCAGAGAAATTAGTCTCACAGATACTCCTACTGGTTTAGGTGGCGAACATAACCCACCGATCATGGTTTACGATACGTCTGGAGTCTATACAGATCCAAATGTCCAAATTGATTTGAACAAAGGTTTACCTCTAGTTCGCCAATCATGGATTGAAGAACGCAATGATACCGATGTTTTAGAAACCTTGAGTTCTGAGTTTGGACAAGCACGCTTAAAAGACATTCGTACAGCAGATATTCGGTTTGCGCATATCCAAAATCCTCGCCGCGCAAAAGCAGGCAAAAATGTCACGCAAATGCATTATGCGAAGCAAGGTATTATCACGCCAGAAATGGAATATATTGCAATTCGTGAGAATCAACGCCAACGTCATGACGTTGATATGCGCCAACATGCAGGACAAAACTTTGGTGCACAAAATTTAAGAGAAATTACCCCTGAATTTGTACGTCAAGAAATTGCTGCAGGACGTGCGATTATCCCTGCAAATATTAATCACCCTGAATGTGAACCGATGATTATTGGTCGTAACTTCTTAGTGAAGATTAATGCCAATATTGGTAATTCAGCGCTTGGCTCATCTATTGATGAAGAAGTTGCCAAAATGACATGGGCAACACGTTGGGGTGCTGACACCATTATGGATTTATCGACAGGTAAAAATATCCATGAAACACGCGAATGGATCATTCGCAACTCACCTGTTCCAATTGGGACTGTTCCAATTTACCAAGCTTTAGAAAAAGTGGATGGTGTTGCAGAAGACCTCACTTGGGAAATTTTTAAAGACACCTTGATTGAACAAGCTGAACAAGGTGTAGATTATTTCACCATTCATGCTGGTGTCTTACTTCGCTACGTTCCTATGACTGCAAATCGCCTCACAGGCATTGTATCTCGTGGGGGTTCAATTATGGCGCAATGGTGTTTAGCACATCATCAGGAAAACTTCTTGTACACGCATTTCGATGAAATTTGCGAAATCATGAAAGCTTATGATGTCTCATTCAGCTTAGGTGATGGACTACGACCTGGATGTGTTCAAGATGCCAATGACGAAGCGCAATTTAGTGAACTTAAAACACTGGGAGAATTGACACATCGCGCTTGGGAACATGACGTTCAGGTGATGATTGAGGGTCCTGGTCATGTGCCTATGCATATGATTAAAGAGAATATGGATTTACAGCTAGAAGTCTGTAAAGAAGCTCCTTTCTATACTCTTGGACCACTCACGACTGACATCGCACCAGGATATGATCACATTACCTCAGCAATCGGTGCTGCAATGATTGGTTGGTATGGTACAGCCATGCTTTGCTATGTTACACCGAAAGAACATCTAGGCTTACCAAATAAGAAAGATGTAAAAGATGGCATCATTACCTACAAAATTGCAGCGCATGCAGCAGACTTAGCCAAAGGTCATCCAGGTGCGCAAGTTCGTGATAATGCACTTTCTAAAGCACGTTTTGAGTTCCGTTGGGACGATCAATTTAATCTGAGCTTAGACCCTGATACGGCACGTAGCATGCATGATGAAACACTTCCAAAAGAAGCTCATAAATCAGCTCATTTCTGTTCGATGTGTGGACCAAAATTCTGTTCGATGAAAATCACACAGAATGTGCGAGATTATGCGCAAAATCAACACAATGCCAATCAATCAAATGATGAAGATGCAGAAGTTGAAGCAGGTCTCAATGCCATGAAAACCGCTTATCAGGAACATGGTCAAAAACTGTACCACAAAGTGTAAATCGACTAAAAAATGATTTTCCAACGAACCATTCTCGGTTAGGATGAGATATGTACAATCTCATCCTAATTTATGATGAATATTCTTGAGCACGCCAGCTTTTCAGCATCCGACGTTTCGATAGAATCTCGAGAGAACTTATTTCGAGGGTTCATTCAGGTAGAGAAAGTCACAATAAAACATAGATTATTTAATAAATCTAATTATTCATCATCTATTCATCGTGAATTAATTCACCGTCCCGAAGCGGCTGGTGTTTTATTATATGATAATCAGCAAAGACGTTTTGCTTTGATCGAACAATTTCGAATTGGCGCATTAAACGATACCGTTTCACCTTGGCAATTAGAAGTGATTGCTGGTGTTTTAGATGGGGATGAAACACCTGAAACATGTATTCGCCGTGAAAGCTTAGAAGAAGCGGGTTGTGAAGTTCATGACTTACAACATTTATTTACCTTCTATCCTTCGGCAGGGGCATGTTCAGAAATTTTTCACTTATATGTTGCAAATGTTGAATTACCAACATCAGGTGGCGTGTTTGGAATGCCAGACGAAGGGGAAGACATTCAACTTCATTTGTTTGATTATTCTGATGCACCTCTATTATTAAAAAATGGGCGGTTGAGAAATGCACCTGTCATTATGGCATTGCAGTGGCTTACTCAGCATTTACGACAACAATAAAAATCTGAAGGGGATAAAGCGGTGACTTTTCAAGTCTCAACATTATCACAAAAAGATTTTGTGATGATCCAGATTACGGATACTCATTTACTTGAATATCCACATTTAGAATTTGTCGGAATGCAACCCGAACAAAGTTTTCATGCAGTAATCGACTTGATGCGTCAAACACACCCTGAGATTGACTTGATTGTTCATACAGGTGATTTAGCTCAGAATCCGACGCCACTCACCTATCATCGCTATCTCGAGTATATGCACAGCTTGAGCATTCCCTTTTTTCAAACACCTGGGAATCACGATGATGTCAATCATTTTCCATTCCATGAGCAAGACAAGACTGCTCCAACAGTTGTTGAGCTTGGAAATTGGTGTGTCATTTTATTAAATAGCGCTCAGCCGAATCGTATTGACGGCAAAATCGCAGATGCCCAATTGCAGCAACTTCCAAAATTATTGACTCAACTACATGATCGTTATGTCATAATTGCATGTCACCACCATCCCTTTGCAATGCAATCTGCATGGATTGATCAGCATAAATTAAAAAATTCCTCTGATTTACTTGAAACCATTCAGCCCTTTAGCAATGTTAAGGCAATTATTTGTGGACACGTGCATCAAGACTCTATTACATCATGGCAAGGTGTAGAATTTCTGTCGACCCCTTCTACATGTATTCAGTTCAAACCGAAAAGTGAAAAATTTGCACTTGATGAAGAACACCCTGGCTACCGATATATCCGTTTGAAAGCAAATGGCGAGATTGAAACACAAGTACATCGTCTAAGTAATTCTCAACGCTTGAGTAGCTCAGAAGTCTTAGGTTATGACTAAACTTTTGATTACAAATCACATCCTAGATTTATCACTAATTCTAGACAGTAATGACTACCATCTTGCTGAAAAAGTCTATATGATGTCGACCCTTGATGGAAAAAACCATCTTAGGTTTCTATAAAAACACTTGCATATCACCATATTTTTTGCGTATAGATAGTACGTGTAAGATGAGGAATGCCCTATATGGCGAATGACAACCAAAATCAAGTCTTGGACGAACACACAGCAGTGATCGACGAACAAAAATCGACTGTAAAACGTGTACGCAAAACCAAACCTAAAGCTTCTGAAGGCGGTACAACTGCGAGCTTGTTTGGGATTGAACCTTATCAGCCGAAAAAAAATGAAGAATACATGTCTGATGGACAACTTGAGCATTTCCGCCAAATCTTAAATGCATGGAAAGCAGAGTTAATGTCAGAAGTTGATCGTACGCTCAACACAATGCAAGATGAATCAACAGCTTTACCCGATGTAAATGATAGAGCGACTCAGGAAGAAGAGTTTGCGATTGAATTACGTACACGTGATCGTGAGCGTAAGCTGATTCGTAAAATCGAGCAATCATTAGAAGCGATCCAAAGTGGTGATTACGGTTTCTGCGAAACTTGCGGTATCGAAATCGGCTTACGCCGTTTAGAAGCTCGTCCAACAGCTACTCAATGTATCGATTGCAAAACTTTGGCTGAAATCAAAGAAAAGCAAAACAACGGATAACCATCCCGCCTAACCTCCCTTTAGAAAGGGAGGAATATTGCGAATTTTAAAAACCCGTTATTTTCGCATATCTCCCTCCTTGTATTGGAGGGATTAGGTGTAGATTTAATTATTTAGACAACAATAAATCTTTATGTCTTATATCGGACGTTTTGCACCCTCTCCTACTGGCCCTTTACATTTTGGTTCTTTACTGACTGCTGTCGCAAGCTATTGTGATGCCAAAGCCAATCATGGTAAGTGGTTAGTACGAATAGAAGATACCGACATTCCTCGCATTTATCCAAATAGCGAAATTCACATTTTATCTTGCATCGATGCCTTTGAATTTGAACCTGATGCCGAGATTATTTTCCAAAAAGATCGTTTAGCTATTTATGAGC
Source organism: Acinetobacter sp. P1(2025) (assembly GCF_051390655.1). Lineage (NCBI taxonomy): Bacteria > Pseudomonadati > Pseudomonadota > Gammaproteobacteria > Moraxellales > Moraxellaceae > Acinetobacter > Acinetobacter sp. P1(2025). The sequence continues at coordinate 12,114 of NZ_JBPKBJ010000020.1, read as the reverse complement.
AAGTACTCGATCAACTCAAACAGCAACATGCCATATATGCCTGCCAATGCACCCGCAAAATGCTCGGCTCTAATCACATCTATGCTGGCACATGCCGAGATTTAAATCTTGATTTTGCTGAGCAAGCCATTCGTTTAAAAGTCGATGATCTGCTGATTTGTTTTGAAGACAGATTACAAGGTCGGCAATGTTCCAACCTAAAAGATGATCTCGGTGACTTCGTTCTAAAACGAAGAGATGGCATCATTAGTTATCAATTAGCAGTTGTGGTAGATGATTATTTACAAGGCATTACCCATGTCGTTCGCGGTGCAGATTTATTAGATAATACCGCTCGACAAATCTGGCTTGGTTCTATATTGAACTATCCAAGTTTGAGTTATATGCATTTACCCCTAGCTATGAATGATCAAGGTCAGAAATTATCTAAGCAAAATTTGGCACAAGCATTAGACCTATCAAAGGCTTCTGAATTATTACAGCAAGCCATATTGGCACTTGGGCAACCAAATGTTGAATTAAATCAACCTAGAATAATGCTGCAACAAGCTGTACAGCAATGGGATGTAAATTTAATCCCTAAAGGCATTCATTTGACAGGATCTTATTTATAAAACAAGAGACCCTAATACATTAGGGTCTCTTTTGTATCAGAAACTAAATCATTTAGAAATTCGATTCTTCTTTGACAGGATTTAGCTCTTGGGTTGAAGCGTCAATTTTCAAAATCAGACTAATCATCGCAGCACACATCATCAATGATGTACCACCATAACTAATAAACGGCAGTGTCAAACCTTTGGTTGGCATCAAGCCCATATTCATGCCCGCATTTACCAAAATCTGTAACAGGAAAATAATGCTGATACCATAAGCTAAATAACCTGCGCGCAGATAATTATGCTGCAATGCACGATGCCCAATACGAATACAACATGCCAGCATGGTAAATGAGAGAATCATGACTGTGGTTACACCGAAGAATCCAAACTCCTCCCCCAAGACTGCTAACATAAAGTCTGTATGTGCTTCAGGAAGATAGGAAAGTTTCTGGACACTATGCCCCAAACCTGTTCCAAACCATTCACCCCGACCAAATGCCATCAAAGCATTTGACAACTGATAACCCACACCTAATGGATCAGCCCAAGGGTTGGTAAATGAAATAAGTCGTTGAAAGCGGAATGGTTCAAATAAAATCAGTGCGGTAATTCCTGCAAGAATCGCCCCTAACATGATCAAGAACTGAGTCGCAGGCGCACCAGCTAAGAAGAACACACCAACCATCATTAAAACTATCACCGCTGTTGCCCCAAGATCAGGCTCAGCAACGATAAAACCGACTGTAAGTGCCATTACTCCGCTTAAGCGTAGCAAGCCTTTCCAGTGCGTTCGAACCTCTTTCGCACGGCGCACCACATAATCTGCCGTAAAAATTGCCATCACAATCTTAGCAATCTCCGTTGGCTGTATCGTGAAACCACCAACTTTAATCCAACGATGTGCGCCATTCACTTCTGACCCGACCACCAAAACGGCGAGCAGCAATATGATCGTAATCAGCCATAATGGAAACGCATTTTTAAACCATAAGTTTAAAGAGACACGATAAGTCAAAAATGCAACCACAGCGGCGACAACAATCGAAATACCATGACGAATCAAAAAATAAAATGGATTCTCATGGATATATTCTGCATACGGCATGGAAGCAGAGGCCACCATCACCGAACCCAAACAGAGTAAAGACACCACACAGAAAATCAGAATGTTACGTGGTGTCATTTCTGCTGGAAGCTTCGGCAATCGATTTAAGATTTGAGAAATCTTCTGCACTGTATTTTGGGCCAAATCCGCCATAACGCTGTTCCTAGTTTTTATTTTCACTCAAGGCATTTACACATGCCACGAACTGATGCCCGCGATCATTATAACTTTTAAACATATCAAAACTTGCACATGCTGGCGACAATAGAACCACATCTTCAGCTTGCGTTACTTGCTGAGCAAGCTCGACCGCGGCTTTTAAGCTAGACGCGTGCTGAATAACAGTTGTTCCTTGTATCGCTTGTTCAATTACAGGCGCATCCTCGCCAATTAGAATGACAGATTTCACATATTTTTGTATTGCATTACGTAAAGGACGGAAATCCTGACCTTTGCCTTGACCGCCTAAAATAAGTGCTAATTTGCCTTTATTGACTTCAATAGCAGCACCAAGCCCATCAATCGCCGCTAAAGTTGCGCCGACATTTGTTCCTTTTGAATCATTGTAATAACGGACACCATCAATCGTTTGCACATATTCACAACGATGCTCCAAGCCTTTGAATGTTTTCAATGTCTCTAACATACTCTGTAATGGGAATTCAACCGCTTCACCAATGGCTAAACAAGCAAGTGCATTTGCTACATTGTGCATTCCTTGAATATACATCTCAGAGGTTTTTAAGATACGCTCTCTTCCACGTGCCAACCACATGGTGCCATCTGCATCTCTCAACACACCATATTGATTTAAATCAGGAGCATTCAAACCGAAACTTTGCATTGGTGTTGCATCAGGCACTAAAGGACGGCTTAAATTATCATCACGGTTATAAACGACTTTTTTAACACCTTGGAAAATACGATGTTTGGCTTTGTGATAACCCAACATATCACCGTGACGATCCAAGTGGTCTTCACTCATATTGAGAACAACCGCAACTTCAGCATTCAAATGCGAAGTAGTTTCCAACTGGAAACTCGATAACTCCAAAACGATGAGTTCAGGTTTGTCTTTTAATAAATCTAAAGCTGGTCGACCTAAGTTTCCACCAACAGCCACTTTCTTTCCAGCATCCTGAGCCATCAAACCCACGAGTGTTGTCACTGTACTTTTAGCATTTGACCCTGTAATCGCAATAATGGGAGCATCAGTTGCACGGCGTAAAAGCTGAATATCCCCTACAACTGGAATTCCTTTATCAATGGCTTGTTGAATTTCAGGTAATTGTGGCGCTAAGCCAGGACTTAAAATAATCTCTTCGGCCTGAAGTAATAGCTCTGTATCGAGTCGTCCAAAGCTCGTTCTCACCTCAGCAGGAATTTGGTCATGACCTGGTGGAGTTTCTCGAGAGTCTGTTACTGCAACTTGGTAGCCTTGTTCATGCAGAAAGTTTACTGCTGACACACCAGAAATACCCAAGCCAGCAACAACTTTTAATCCACCACGTTGTATTAACATTTTTGCCCCATTTTATCGCAGATCACAGAATGGCAAAAATGTTAGCACTTTGCTGTTTTGAATGCTTTTTCAGTTTTATCTTTATTCGCATTTTTTTGTGTCAGTGCGTAAAAAAGCCATCATTCGATGGCTTTATAAACAAAAAATCTTAACGCCATTTCACGGCTTGAATCTCTTCAGTTTTTTTATTGTCTTTTTCATCGCTTGCACAACCACATCCACCACCACATCCAACAACCATTTTAGGTTTCAATCGTAGTGCTAAGTGTTGCCAACCAAAACGCTGGCATACATTCGACAAAGACATGAACATAGCATTTGCGGTTTGAGGAAATACCTTTTTAAAGACAACTATGGCACTCCAACTGACCAAAACCGCAATAATCAGATACTCAAACATATGCAGCTCCTATCTAGCCCCAAATTCGCGAAGCGATTTGGTAAGTAAAGAAAGACATCAAATAAGCCAAACCAAATAAATATGCGGTCATCACAGCCACATGTTTCCAAGAACCTGTTTCTCTACGCACCGTTGCCAAAGTTGCTAAACAATGTGGCGCATAAACAAACCACACCAGCAAAGACAGCCCTGTAGCTAAAGACCAACCTGTTCCATCTGCACTAATTAAATGAGCCAAGCCTTGGGCAACAGCTTCATCATCAGCTCCAGATAAGGCATATACTGTTCCCAGTGCAGCAACAACTACTTCACGTGCTGCCATCGCTGGAATAAGTGCAATACATATCTGCCAGTTGAATCCCACTGGGGCAAAAATAGGCTGCATTAAATGCCCCAACATACCAGCAAAACTATAATCAATCGCAGGTTGAGTGGCACCTTCAGGCGCTTGTGGGAAAGTACATAAAAACCAAAGTAAAATCGAAAGCGCGAAGATAATTCCACCCACGCGTTTTAAGAAGATTTTTCCACGATCCAATAAACCAATGCCGACACTTTTTAAATCGGGGATACGATAGCTTGGCAACTCCAATAAAAGCGCATGTTGTGATTTATCTTTTTGCAAAAATTTCATCACAAATGAAACACATAATGCGCTAACAATACCCGCCATATATAGACCAAACAACACTAAACCTTGAAGATTAAAGATTCCCCAAACGGTCTGAGCTGGAATAAAAGCTGCAATCAATAAAGCATAGACAGGTAGACGAGCTGAACAAGTCATTAATGGTGCGACCATAATCGTCGTGAAACGATCACGGGGATCACTAATACTTCGAGTAGCCATAATACCCGGAACAGCGCAAGCAAAACTTGAAAGCAATGGAATAAACGCACGACCACTCAAGCCTGCTTTAAACATCAATTTATCAAGCAAGAACGCAGCACGAGGTAGATATCCAGATTCTTCTAAGACTAAAATGAAGAAGAACAAAATCAGAATTTGTGGCAAAAACACCACTACTCCACCTGCACCTGCAATAATCCCATCAACCACTAAACTTTGTAAAAGTGGCTGACTGATATGAGCACCTAATGTTTCACCAAGCCATCCGAAGAAGGTTTCAATTCCATCCATAAATGGTGCTGCCCAAGCGAATACAGCTTGGAAAACGATGAACATCATCACAGCTAGACTGAGCAAACCCAACACTGGATGCAAGAAGATTTTATCAAGGAAATCTGTGCGCTTATCTTCCTGATCTACGAAATTCACGACATCTTTGAAAATGGTTTCAATTTTCTGATGATGCTCACCAGTCAAACCACTCAGCTCGGTCTGTGGAACGGTATATTTCCCTTGATCAAGTGCATGTAATAAATTTTCGGTTCCTGAATTACGTACAGCAACCGTCTCAACAACAGGTACACCTAAACGTTGAGATAATTTTTGTGTATTGATTTGAATACCACGACGACGTGCTTCATCCATCATATTCAAAACCACGAGGATCGGACGACCAAGCTCAATAATTTCTAATACGAGACCAAGATGTAGTTTTAAGTTTGTCGCATCTACCACACACAAGAAAGCATCTTGCTGACCTTCCTCAGCTATTTTACCTTGACAGACGTCACGGGTAATTGCTTCATCGGGACTAGTTGCTTGTAAACTATAAGTTCCTGGCAAATCTAGAACACGAACATTTTTACCTGATGGCAGCTGAAAATGTCCGACTTTACGTTCAACCGTCACACCCGCATAGTTTGCTACTTTCTGGCGGGTACCAGTTAAATGATTGAATAAAGATGTTTTACCGCAGTTTGGATTTCCCACAAGGGCAACACGAAGTGCATCACTCATGTAGGTGCTCCTTCCAGCTGAATTTCAATTTTATCGGCTTCAGATTTGCGTAGAGCAAAACGGGTAAAACCTATTTGGATTAGAATCGGGTCACCACCAAACACACCTTTGGTGATCACTTGAACCTGTGCGCCAGGCACAAAACCCAAACTCTCGAGACGTATCGCTACCAGATCTGGTTCATCATTATCATTCACTAGACGATTCACTTGCGTGATTTTCGCTGTTTGTTTGACTTTTAATGCTGACAATCGCACCGTTTCTAACCCATAACTCTTTTGCACGTAGTATACAAGCAAATGAGAATAATTACCAAAAGCAATCTCAGTGGCATTTAGTCTTGTCACAGATCGACAACAAATACTTTTTCTTTTACAGTGCAGTAGATGAAAGGATTTAAGCTGTTATGTTAAATAAAAAACCTCGTATTCCTGCTGCTGTAAAAATCCCTGAACATTTAAGTTTTTTACATGGATTTCGTGATTATTTAGTTGCACAAACAGTAAGTCCGCATACTCGTAATGCCTATTTGTCTGATTTAATTCAATGTAGTGACTTGCACGACACAGTGGTACTTACTGAGTGGTCAAGTGATGATATTGCCGATGTACTGATCGCACTGACCAAACATGGCAAAAGCCCACGCTCCATTGCTCGGTGTTTATCAGCTTTACGGCAATTTTTTAAATTTCTCAGAGAACAAAAACTTCGAGATGATAATCCTGTTGCGACACATCAATCCCCAAAGATTGGTCGAGCATTACCCAAAGATTTATCAGAGCATGATGTTGAAGCACTGATAAATGCACCCGATATCAGTACTGCTTTGGGTTTACGTGATCGAGCCATGCTTGAAGTTTTATATGCTTGTGGTCTACGTGTTACAGAACTACTGAATTTACGTTTAGAGTTAATAAATTTAAAACAAGGCTTCTTACGTATTACAGGCAAAGGAAATAAAGAGCGTCTTGTCCCGCTAGGTCAATACGCATGTGAATGGGTCGAGAAATACTTATCAGAATCCCGCCCACAGCTTTATAAAAGTAATACCGATTATTTATTTCTTACCCAACATGGAGGAATCATGAGTCGGCAAAACTTTTGGTACGCGATCAAACGCTATGCTTTACAGGCCAATATATCCGCAGAATTATCACCACATACTCTGAGACATGCATTTGCCACACATTTACTCAATCACGGCGCTGATCTACGTGTAGTACAAATGCTACTCGGTCATAGCGATCTTTCAACCACACAAATTTATACGCATGTCGCTCAACATCGAATGCAAGAGCTGCATAGCAAACATCATCCAAGAGGCTAAACCGACCGTTTATCTATGACGCATTCAACAAGTTGATTGAGTTCACAAAGCTTAAGCAAGATTTAACGAAGTCAGATGTTTTTTTTGTTATGCTTAGACCCTTAATACAAATGAATACGTAGAAAAAAGGTTCTTTATGGTGTTTACTCGGTCTAAGCTTGCACTTGCTTGTGCATTAGCATCAACTTTATTAGTTAGTGCCTGCTCAAAAGAAAATTCAGCGCAAAAACAAGATGCTCTTACAGCAACAGCGCCTGCTACGGGTGAAGCATCAACCTTAAGTGAGCGAAACGCGCAACAACGTTTAGTCTCAACCTTAGAAAAGCATCTTAAAACTGCAAATATCAACGCTAAAATTATTGCAGTTAAAAAAACAGAAGTTCCTAATCTATTCTGGGTGAGTCTAGAAGGCATGGGTTCTGTTTATGCCACTAGTGATGGTCAATACATAATCCAAGGCGATGTGATCCGTTTAGGCGACAAACAGCTACAGAATGTTAGCGAAGCTCTTCAAGCTACAGAAAATAAAAAGCATTTAGCAGCACTCAAAACTGAAGATTTAATTGTTTATCCAGCCGAAGGCGGTAAAGCTAAGCATGTGATTTATGTCTTTACCGATTCAAGCTGTCCGTACTGTCACAAGCTGCATGAACATTTACCTGAAATTAATACCAAAGGTATTGAAGTTCGTTATATCGCATGGCCACGTGGTGAGCAGTTTATGCCTACGATGCAAGCAATTTGGTGTAGTGAAGATCGCAAAGCTGCATTTGATCAAGCATCACAAGGTCTTCCTGTTGCTGCAGCAGAATGTAAAAACCCTGTACGTGATCAATATCAGTTAGGTTTAAACATGGGCGTTAATGGCACACCAGCAATTTATAACGTTGACGGCGAATATCTTGGTGGATATATGACACCAGAAGAAATCATTAAACGACTCGAAAAATAAATCCTCACAGCAACTCCACAAAGCGACTTGGGCGACAGATTAAAGATGATCTTAGCCCTAGTGTCTGCGCACTTTTTTAGCTATGATCAAGCTTCATTAAAATGATTGAATAAAATGGAGTGTGACGTGAAACCAGTTCGTCTGGCGATACTCGGTCTTGGTACTGTAGGTGGTGGAGCCCTTAAATTATTACAAGAAAATGCTGCTGAAATTAAACGCCGTACTGGTCGAGAAATTCAAATTACACACGTAGGCACCCGCCGTCCACGTCCAGATCTACAACTCGAAGGCATTAAACAAAGCTCAGATCTCATGGAGATCGTGCGTCAACCTGATGTTGATGTAGTCGTTGAAGTCATGGGTGGCATTCATCCTGCTTATGAAGTCATCATGGAAGCCATTAAGCATGGCAAGCAAGTTGTTACCGCAAACAAAGCTTTACTCGCAGAACATGGTAATGAGCTATTCAAAGCAGCAGAAGACAATGCCGTGCAAATTGCTTATGAAGCGGCTGTTGCTGGTGGTATCCCAATTATTAAAGTCATCCGTGAAGGTTTAGCAGCTAACCATATCGAATGGCTTGCAGGCATCATCAACGGTACAGGTAACTTCATTCTGACTGAAATGCGTGAAAAAGGTCGTGCATTTGATGATGTTCTCAAAGAAGCTCAAGAGCTTGGCTATGCTGAAGCAGATCCGACATTTGATGTTGAAGGGATTGATGCTGCACACAAACTGACGATTTTGGCATCTTGTGCGTTTGGTATTCCACTTCAATTCGATAAGGTTTATACCGAAGGCATTAGTAAAATCACAGCTCAAGATGTGAAATATGCTGAAGAACTTGGCTTCCGTATCAAACATTTAGGTATTGCGCGTCGTGCTGAAAAAGGTATTGAGTTACGCGTACACCCAACCTTGATTCCTGCTGAAGAATTGATCGCAAACGTGAATGGCGTAAAAAATGCGGTACTTGTTCAAGCAAATGCGGTGGGTCCGACACTGTATTACGGTGCAGGTGCAGGTGCAGGACCAACAGCTTCAGCAGTTGTAGCAGATGTGATTGATATTGTTCGAGATATCTCATACACCGAAGACGGTGCTGGAACAATCCCTCAACTTGCATTCGAAGCGCTTACAAATGTACCAATCCTAAGCCGTGAAGAAATGACAACGGGATATTACATTCGTTTAAATGCAGAAGACCAAACTGGTGTGCTCGCTGATGTCACTAGCATTCTCAGCCGTTCAGGTATTAGTATTGATGCGATCATGCAACAATCTCGCCTTAAAGACCTCATCCCAATCGTGATTTTGACTGATCCAATTGTTGAATCAAAAATGGATGAAGCACTTGCTCAAATTCAAGCATTACCAGCTATTCGTGGCGAAATCGTAAGAATTCGTTTAGAATCGCTCGATAGTTAATCAGGTTGAGGGAAAATGCCTTCCCTCACCCCGCTCTACCTCATATTGGAACACCATCATGTCGAATGCCAATCGTTATACTGGTCTTGTAGATCGTTATCGTGACCGTTTACCTGTGTCTGCAACTACACGTGCAATTTCTTTAGGCGAAGGAAATACTCCTCTTATTAAACTAGAGAACATTCCACGTATTATTGGCAAAGACGTTGAAATCTATGTGAAGTACGAAGGTCTTAACCCAACAGGTTCATTCAAAGACCGTGGTATGACGATGGCTGTAACCAAAGCAGTTGAAGAAGGCTCGAAGGCAATTATCTGTGCATCAACAGGGAATACTTCAGCTGCAGCAGCGGCATATGCAGCACGTGCAGGAATTAAAGCATTCGTTTTGATTCCTGAAGGCAAAATTGCAATGGGTAAAATGGCTCAAGCAATGATGTACGGTGCAATCACCATGCAAATCCGCGGTAACTTCGATGACGGTATGCGTCTAGTAAAAGAAGTAGCAGATCAAGCGCCTGTGACTATCGTAAACTCAATCAATCCTTACCGTTTGCAAGGTCAAAAAACCATTGCGTACGAAATTGTTGAAGCTCTAGGGCGTGCACCTGACTACCACTGTTTACCAGTAGGTAACGCAGGGAATATCACTGCACACTGGATGGGTTATACAGAAGCAGTAGCAAATCAACCTGCTGATCAGTTCGAACAAGTCATCTATGATGCAGCAACAGATCAATTCACTGGTCCTAAACCTGAAGGCTTACCAACGATGGTTGGTTATCAAGCTTCTGGTGCAGCGCCATTCTTACGTGGTGCTCCAGTGGAAAGTCCAGAAACCGTTGCAACGGCTATTCGTATTGGTAATCCACAAAGCTGGAATCATGCAAAAGCAGTTGTACGTGATTCGAAAGGTTGGTTCGATGAACTTCAAGATAGCGAAATTCTTGAAGCTCAACGCTTACTTTCTATGTATGAAGGTGTTTTCGTAGAGCCAGCTTCTGCTGCTTCTATCGGTGGTGCTATTCGTGACATCAAAGCAGGTAAAATTGCTGAAGGTTCTGTGATCGTATGTACTGTGACAGGTAACGGTTTGAAAGATCCAGATACAGCAATCAAACAATGTGCGGATGCTGTGATGTTATCCATCGATGCAACGATGGATCAAGTTAAAGATTCTATTCTTTCAAATATGTAAGAATAAATTTTTAGTAATAAAAAACCAGTTGCTTGCAACTGGTTTTTTATTAACTAGAACATGATTTTATTCTTCATATTCATAATCTTCATCGTAGCTGTATTGTTTCGCTAAGTCTTTTTCAATTTTTTGAATTTCTTCTAGATTAATTCCTTTAATTTCAAACAAAGGCTGCTTCAATAGCGAATTCACAGCATACAATGCTTCATCTTGCCAAGCATCAATGACAAGGGTTTGTTTTGCTTCATCATAACTTAAACCAGATCGTGTACTAATCATTGCTTGCAATAAAATCGGTTGGGCTGAAAGTTCATCCAAGCTGCCTTTTATTTCAATTGCTGAATAATCATAATCAGCAAAAATATGCTCAACTTTAGATTTAAAAGCATCTAAACTTTCTGAATATATTAGACCTGCAAAGCATTCATCATGTTCCTCCACCCATTGTTGTTTTTTTACAGACCATAAACCATAAAACTTGACTTCATTTTCGAATTCAACCAATTGGAATTTTTGCATTCCAGCAAGCTGAATAAATTCAAAGGTATCATCGTCACTTAAACTTGCAGGTAATACATCGTCAGAAATATCCCCTTCTTCGCAAATATGTTCACCACAACGTGAATATACGAAGTCATCTAATTGCTGCAATAATGCTTCATCAGCATCAAAAAGAGATTCAACTTCATATAATGCAAAATCACGCGCTCCATCTATCTCAAGTTTTTTATAAGCTAATTCAGCCTGTTGCTTATTATCAAAAACATTAGCAATACGATTGCCAGCTACGTAGAAAACTTCATCGTTATAACCAAAATACTTGGCACGAATCACATATGTGCTCATTTTATTCCCCTAAAAATATATCGTTAAGTCGTTTGTTTTATTTGATGTAATGCTTGCGCACTCAGAGGAATTGCCATCCCATTGTCCATCCACAATTCAAAATGCATCGCATTAAAAAAATCAGCAGGGCTATAACGAATATTTCCCAAACTAGGCAGTGATCCCAATCGAGGTAAGATATCAAAAATAAACCAGCTATTATGTGTCAGTAATAAAGAATGTAATTTACCCGTCTGTGCTAATGGCGATAACATCATTTGCGAAAGTGTTTTATCCTTTACATAGTTAAGATGTAATTGTTCTAAATGTTGTTCAAAATTTTGGGGTAATTGTTTTACATCTATCGCATTTACAAAATCATGTAAGGTCGGAATAAAACGCTGTTGATAGTCCACTAACAAATGATCACGCTCACACAAATCTTTAACATCAACAGATTTGCCTGTACTCGTCACTAGACTATGCCCAAAGATCGGCACTACAACTGAGTTTATTCCCCATAAAGTATGCAAAACTCGGTGTCGTGCATCACTGCATAAGCTTTTGGTACTATCTATAAAAGCATGAATTTCATAGTAGTCTTCAGGCTCCCCACCCCAACGTTTTGCGGAAATCCGAGCATGTTGCATCGCATTCATGATTGAATGTCATCATTTATTGTAGTGAACAAATATTACTCTATTTTTGATTTATTAATACATATAATTATTTGATAAAAGACAAGTTATGTCGTCTTTCTCTGATTTTTTAAAGACGCAGATTCAAATCCCAAGTGCAACACATTTGTAGTTAGTTGAAAAAGTTAGGTGTATTCATAGAATCATTAGACTTTTTCAACTCGCAATTGGAAAGCACACAATGAAGAAA
>NZ_JBPKBJ010000019.1:0-51438 GCF_051390655.1 Acinetobacter sp. P1(2025) | reverse complement strand
TTGGCAGAAGAAATTATTTAGACCAATGATCAAAAACTTCATTGATGACTTTATTCTCGATAAAAATCATCTGCTACCACAGAGAGTCTATAAATAATAGTGCGTAAGTCCTAAATTTAGAAAAAAGCATCAATCACATACAGAGTGATTGAATTAAGTCATACGAAATAGGATGCATCGCAATGACTGCTATGAATCAATACAGCACAAAATTAGAAATCACTCCTCATTCTGATTGGGCGCAAAAGTTCTGGGATGAGCTTGTACCTGCTAAAGAAAGAGTGAGTAAACATCCATTATTTGTGGACATGGCAAATGGGGATTTAAGCCTTGAGTGCTTTCGTTCTGCATTATTAAATTTTTATCCATTGGTTGCTCATTTTCCGTCATACATGGCAGGTGCATTAGCTAAAGCGACTAACTTTGCTCTAGATGGTGTAACCGAAACACGAGACTGGTTAATCCAAAATATCAAAGTTGAAGAAAGACATTTAAATTGGTATCAAGATTGGGCAGGTGGATTCGGTTTGACTGTTGAGATGTTAAATAACGTTAGACCTCCTGCGGCGATGAATGCTGTGAATCATTATTTGTGGGATGTAAATTTTAGAGGTGGCTTGGCTGAAAGTATTGCTGCAACAAATTTAGCCATTGAGTGGGCGACAGGTGATTGGACAATCCAAGTCTACAAAGGGATTCAAACTTATACTTCACATCCTGAAGTCAATATCAATAAAAGATCATTGGCTTGGTTGAGAGCTCATGCGCATTATGATGATTTACATCCATATGAAGCGATGGAATTAATCAAAAGATTATGTGACAAAGATCCTGTTTTACAGAAAAAAGCTTTTCAGGCAGCTCAAGATGGTTTGGCTTATTATGAGTTGGCTTTGGATGAGTGCTATAAAATTCAACATAAAAACTAAGTTCTAATGATAGAAACAGTCACATTTTTATAAAAGTGTGACTGTTTTTTTATAAGTTTGATTTTGTTAAATCGGATAAAGTTTCTCATCAAAGTTTTCTAATTTTGGAAACTCTAAAGGCGTTAATTGATCTATATTGTTTAAATAATCTTCAAAATTTTCAATGATATTCATTCTATCTTCATCTTTAATATAAGGAACATGATAAGCAATAAATGGCGGAAGTACCTCAAAACCTACATAAGCCAAACTCCCTCGTTGGATTGAAGATAGGTAAGTCTCTATATAGCCGTGAATTGATTTATCACCAAACATATGCTCACGACCGCCCAGAGTCAGACACAGCATCGCTTTTTTTCCAGTCATTCCACCATGATTGTAAAAGCGTTTTCCACCATAAAAGAGACCAGAAACAAATACTCGATCAATCCATCCTTTTAAGATTGCAGGAACAGAAGTCCAATATAGTGGAAAGCTGAATATAACAAGATCTGCACGTTTAACTTTATCGATTTCAATTTGAATATCTTGCGCAAGTGTTTGATTCTTTTGTGCATGACGTTGTTCAAGTGCATAATTAAAGTAATAAGTTTGGTTGAGTGATTCAAAATCTAATTGTGAAGCAACTGGATTGAAATTCATCTCATATAAGTCAGAGATTTCTACATAATGTCCTTGTTTTTCAAGATTTTCTTTAGCAGTATTTTTTAAAGATGATGTGAATGACTTGGGTTCAGGATGTGCATGAACAATCAAAATATTCATTTAATATTTGCCTTGATGAAGAATTTCATCTTTTTACTATGCCGTAAATAAAAAAGCTGTCATAGTTCATGACCCGACAATATTTACCATTTCACGCCAATGTAAATGATTAATGGAGTGTCAATGTTACTTTCTAAGTTACCAGGTACGTATGTAAATCTATTGATTGAAACTATAGAAGAATGGGGGATTTCATCAGAGGAAATTCTTGCTGACACACATATTACATTTGAAGATTTACAAAAAACGTATTGGTATGTTGATTCGAAGGTTTTTATTCAATTACTTGAGAAATCAGTCCGCTTAACAGGTAATGCCGCATTTCCAATTATTATGGCAAATAAAATGAAAGTATCTCATTATGGAAATGTTGGTATTGCTGCAATGTCCTCAAAAAATCTTGATCAGGCATTGAGAGTATTAGAAGAATTTATTGGTCTATACTGTGGTGTATTCAAGCTGAGATTAGAAATTGAAGGTGAAAAAGCATTTTTATATCTTACTTATATACTAGTTGAATCTGAGAGTACAAATAAATTTATAGCATTTCTTGCGGCAAGCTTTGCGAATATTATAAGAAAGTTGATAAAAACTGAATCAGATATTTTTATTTTTCTTAAACAAAAACAATCATTTATTAATAATAATTTTGCTTATAAATTTGAGCAAGTAAAGGATGCTGTTTCCTTTGACAGAGAGCTATTAAATATACATTTAGAGACCGCAGACGAGATTGTTTTTAAACTTGCAATGAAGCAGTGTATTCGTGATACAGATAAACACATAAAAAGCAGACAAACAAAATCAATTATACGATCTCAAATCATTGAGCTGATAGAAACAAGTCTGATCCAAAAGAATATTGGTCAATTGAACTTATCTGAGGTTGCCAAGCAGTTAAATATATCTTCAAGAACGTTGCAGCGTTATTTGGAAATTGAAGACACAACATTCAAAGCTTTGATTGCTGAAGTTAGAAAACATTATGCAGAAGCCATGCTGATTCAAAACGAACTATCTATACAAGAAATATCTGAGTCTTTAGGTTATGCAGACGTTTCTCATTTCTCAAGAGCTTTTAAAAATTGGACTGGTGTTACGCCAAAAGCATTTAGGAAGTAAGCATGAATAGATATGTAGTTTAGATTTTTCAAATCCATTTTTATTTCGCATAATGTATATTATGTTAAATTGAGTACATGATACTTTAAGTTCATAGACCTCCTTGCTTAACTTAAAATCAATCACTTATATAAAATAACATTTCACATTCAGTTCACTTATGCTTATATTCTATTTACTTCATAAAGTTCTTGGTACTTAGAATGTTTGTCGTAAAAACAATTAAACTTTCAAAAAAGTATTCTAATCAAAATCACATAGTTCTATTGTTTGATACTTCAGCTACAGTACCTTGTCTCTATCCTTTACTCTATTCTACGACTGTCCTGAGATTTCAAAGTTTTGCCACACAACAATCAGATATGCTGGCACTAAAGTTTTGGTATGAGTTTTGGCATCAGAAATATTCAACTTTGTTCTGTGAGTCATTTTTGTCTTCCAAATATGAACCTGAGATTTTTAGGGGGGATTACCGATGAGCTATTGGCCAGCAATCACTCGTTTATTCGAAATATGACGGATAAGCTTGATAAGGGATTACTTACATAATTAGCAGACCCTATATAACATTTAAAACAGTTTTTGAATAAAAAGAGCCCATATCAAATATCAATGGGCTCTTTCTTTTGGTTTTATATTTAATTTATTGGCTTTAAAAAATCTCGATTATCATTTTCTTCAAAACCATTTGAAATTAATAATTCCTCTAACTGTTCTCTCTTAGGGTTAATCGATTTAATGCCTACTAACCACATACTATTATTAAACCATTTTTTGGGTAAATAATTTTTTATATGATCTATATCATTTAAAATACTTTGTGTAAATCCTCTAAATTTATTGGCTGATGGTGATTTACCTAAATTAAACTCAATAGTATTATTTTGAGAGTTAAATTCAAACCATACAAATCCAAGTAAATTAGAGTTTAAGTCTTTGACTTCAAAAAAGTATTCATAGTCTAACTCATCCCCTACATTGAGATGACCACCTCCAAAAGTCTTTGGATTTTGAAGTAAAATTTTGATATTTTGGTCAATTACTGGTTTAGGTCGTTTGTGATAAGTGTAAATCATTATTATTAACTCGTATTTTAATTAATTGATATAGGCCTTAGCACCTAACAACTTAACTACGCTACAGATGCCATATATTCCTTAATAGATAGATTAATGACATCTTGGGTTTGCTTGGTAGCTGCTATGATTTGCTTAAAGGTTATAGCAGTATCATTGAGATAGTTTGCTTCGAGCATCTGATGATAATCAGTTTCCAGCTGCTGCATACCTTCATCATTAGGAAGTAATAAGAAGTTACCCTGTAGGCATTGATCATAATGTGCATAGGATGCATTGAAAAAAATATTTTTAAGTCTAACTACATCCTTGAGTAAAAGTACATCTTGAGTGGCTTCTCTACCAATCTCGTGTTTAGACAAAGCCATCAGATCAAACCAATGCCGTGATAGGCGCTCTGCAGACTGCCTTACGCCACGATGACACTCTACATGTATCAATGTGGCTTTTTCCCAAAAAGTCCGCATTGGTGAGAGTACAGTGACATTGCTCGAGGGGAATTCAAACTCTTCAATCGCATCTGCTAGATAAGGTTTTACTAGATGTATGGCATTTGGATTAATGATGTTACGACCACCAAATTCAATTAAAACATATTCAAGCATATATGGCTTTTGCCCATCCCGCTCAACTACAGAGGGATAAACGAAATTGATACAGTCACCTTCCTCACTCACATTTACCTGAAATACATCACCCCGAGGTAGTATTTTTAATTGCTCACGCAGATACGGTGCGACTACATCCTCTACATAGGATCGAACCTCGCCTTTTAGCGACTCATTCATTCTGCGACGTGCACTAGAACCCAGGCTATCTGGAGCAGTTTGACCTTCATCCAGATTTAGGCTCTTAGCCGCCTCGAACTGACGGTAATCAAGTGTAATATCGATATCTTCTGAAAAGCGATCGATCAAGTTAAATACTTTGGAAAGCGAGGTACCACCTTTAAAGGCCATATCCAACTTATGCGGCATTTCAAACAGTTGTTTAAGCACCCAGCATACCCACACATCTTTTTCAGCAATAGCCATTTCACGGTACGGCTGAACCGACATGAAGTATCTTAGGATTTCAGCTTGATCCTTTTCACTGAGGTGCAAAAACTTTTCAGGCATAATTGTTTTCCGATATAACTGCCCTCTTCATCCAACTTGGTAATGGAGAGTTTTTTAGTTGCTCAAATTGTTGTTCATTCAGACGTGACTTAATTTTCTGAATCACTTGTTCATTCACTAGTTCTTTACCTAAGTAATGCATTGCGGCAATAGCCAAACCTACTTCAGTCCCATGAGCCTGGAATAGTTTCTTGTTACTGGAATGGACAAGCTTAACCTTTGCACCTGCAATTTCGAGCTCACGGGTTATACCGGTAGTGTAGTAAATCTTTTTCATTGGTATCTGGGTACTCAGACCAAGCCAGTTTGCCGCTGTAGCACCGTGAACCTGCAGTACTTCTTTATTTTTCTTGCTGATTACCTTAATAACCTCATTTACATTCGGAGGTAATGATTTTCCTTTCAAAACCTTGCTGTACTCAGGTTTATAATAGATACCATTTTGAATACGCTGAATCTCACCCTCTCTAACCATACGAGAGAGGGTTCGTAAAACGGTTTCATGATTGCCTTGCACGCGCATTTGGTCTGCAGCAAATACACGGCCAGGTTTATATTTCTGAATTTTGTTTTTGACTGATTGGGACACATTAAGGCTATTTCTAACACCTGATGACGAAGCATTAGAAGGCTGTGAATTAATATTCATGGCGTTCACCCTATTTATGATCTTACCTCTTAAATAGTACTATATTTTCAGACATATAGTACATAAATTATGTATATATTTTCGGACAATTAATTTATTAAAATTTATTAATATACAAGGTTTTATTTTTTTAGGGGCTGTTGACATTTACTGTGCAAAAAAATAGCGAGGAAGTAGAATTTAATCGCCAAACCAAATCTACTCATCGCTATGCTTCGTACAATGTTGACTGATCAACACTGGTCTAAGTTAGAAACTATTTTCCGTAATTTTCGTATTTATCTCAAACAAAATCTTCGAAATTTTATTGAAGTTATTCTTTATAGAATCCGTACAGGTTGCCCATGGCGGGATTTACCCCCTGCCTTCGGAAAGCCAAACTCCATATTCAAGAAATTTTCTCGGTGGTCGAAAGACAATAAGTTATTAAAAATATTTAAGTTAATTTCGTCTGATGCTGATCTAGAGTGGGTGTTTATTGATGGTAGTCATGTGAGAGCTCATCAGCATGCTACAGAAATCAAGGATCAGGCGCTTTCAAAAAGTATCGGTGGAAACAGTTCTAAAATTCATTTGGCGGTTGATTCTCACTGAAACCCTATTCAATTTCTGATAGAGGATGGCACGACCCATGATGTAAAAGTGGCACCGAAATTAGTCGACAGCCTAGACCTGAAAGAGACAGAAATTCTCTGTGCCGATAAAGGTTATGACTCTGAACCCTTGAGAGAACAAATAGAAAAAACGGGTACTCAAGCCAATATTCCCAAGAAATCCAATACCCTTTCAAATAATGATCATATGGATTGGTATTCATATAAAATCAGGCATTTAGTTGAGAATGCCTTTGCTCGATTAAAGCACTTTAGAGGAATTGCTACACGCTATGACAAGCTAAAGCAAAGTTATGAAAATTCTGTTGCCTTAGCTTGCATCTTTATTTGGCTGCCATTATGAAATGGCAACAGCCCCTATTTTCTTTGTTCTGACTTTAATTTTAAAAAGTTAAAATTTATCCAATTAACTCTGCCTACTAATAACTATCAAAACTAAAAAACCATACTCTGCCCAATTTTTAGACAATGCATCTTGATGGTTAAAACCATCGATTTCATCAAGTTCATGAACCAGAAAAATTTCAAAATAAAAACTATATAGACAAATCCATGATTTTATTAATATTCGAATGATGTTTTGTTATGAACTAGATTTCAGGTGAACATAAGTTAAATAAATAACACCTGCTAATTTGTTCATTATTTCTGATATAGATTAAATCAGGTTTTATTATCTGTCAAATTAGTAATGCACTTTTATGTTTGCTTCAGTTAAATAGGTTTTCTTTAAGGTCTTATTCTATAAAAAGAAAGGTCTACATTTTAAGACACTAAATCAAATGGCAGAAGATTTTTACAAGTCGGCTGACTAGAATCTCACAAGTGAATGTCTCCTGCTATTTCAGCACACATCAATGTTAATTATGTTTAAATTTCAACCCTCCCATTTTTCAACTAGCTCAGGTTATAATGATGGCCTCCAAAAATATGGTTTATCTATTATGAATGCCTCCAATGACCCTCTACACTCAGCATAATATTTTATACCAAACAGTAAACTAAACTTATTGAATCGCCAATGATTTTTTAGACACCTTTTAATTAGTGGTGGACTGCCACCACTCTCCTGGCAAAATTTAGTCTATATCCCTATGGTTTATTTAAAAACTTATTTTCTATCTTTACTAGGCTGTATGATCAAAATCATACTGGCACTCAACACTTTAAATTTGAGAATGAATCTGTACGTACAGACTCATTCCCTATCTATAAAGATATTAGAAATAGCTACATAGAGTTTATTTCTAGCTTATTCAAATTAGGCTTTACTATGGATGAACAATAATTTTTACAGCCGATTCATTATTATGAATCAACGTTTCAAAGCCTTTAGAAACAAGATCATCTAATGCAATACGTTGGGTAATAAAAGGTTCTAGATTAATCTTACCTTGCTCAACCAAACGAATAGTTTCCTGATGGTCATTGACGTAAGCTATCGTGCCACGAATATCTAGCTCTTTCATCACCACACTATGCACATTAATTGTGGCAGGATGGCTCCAAATAGAAACGATAACGACTACACCAGTTGGTTTCACTGCTGCAACGAGTGTATCCATGACTTTATTGACACTACTACATTCAAAAGCGACATCTACACCGCGGTCTTCTGTAATTTTCATTACCTCAGCAACTACATCAACCTTAGATGGGTCTAGTACATAATCGGCAACACCCGCTTCTATCGCTTTTTCTTTACGTTTTGCACTCAGTTCAGTAATGATGACCGTGAGACCTTTGGCCTTTAAAATAGCAGATAAAAGTAAGCCTATTGGGCCTGCTCCACCAACCAGTGAGATATCGCCAGCTTTTGCGCCACTTCTGACATAGGCATGATGACCGACAGATAAAGGTTCTATCAATGCTGCTTGGTCTAAAGGAATATCATTTGAAATAGGATGTACCCAACGCCGCTGAACTGCAATTTTTTCAGAAAGACCACCACCGCGCCCGCCTAAACCAATAAAGTTCATATTTTTTGATAAA
Organism: Acinetobacter sp. P1(2025); assembly: GCF_051390655.1. Classification (NCBI taxonomy): domain Bacteria; kingdom Pseudomonadati; phylum Pseudomonadota; class Gammaproteobacteria; order Moraxellales; family Moraxellaceae; genus Acinetobacter; species Acinetobacter sp. P1(2025). The sequence goes on along the minus strand of NZ_JBPKBJ010000019.1, from coordinate 43,173 downwards.
TGATACTTATCATTCGGCCCAGTCGGGACATCATCCGCAATAATGTAGGGTTCAACTACGACATGTTGCCCAATTTGAATATCATCTACTCCCTCACCAACTGCATAAACTACGCCTGAAAATTCATGTCCCATTGTTACAGGTGCAGATTCTCCTGAAATTGGATGTGGATGACCACAAGGTGGAATAAAAATAGGGCCTTCCATGAATTCATGTAAATCTGTACCGCAAATACCGCACCATGCAACTTGAATTCCAACGGTGCCTGGAACTACTTTCGGTTCAGGAATATCTTCAATCCGAATATCCCCTCGGTCATAAAAACGAGCTGCTTTCATTATGTATTCCTTATGTTGATGTTAACGGTAAACCATTCCACCATCTGTCAAAATAGACTGACCTGTAATGTAGTTTGCATCCTCACTGGCTAAAAATGCAACTAATGCAGCCACGTCATCTGGTTTTTCAGCACGTCCTAAAGCAATACCATCTACATATTTTTTATACGTTTGACCAATTGGTGCACCTGTAATTTCAGAGAACCGCTGATCTATTTCGACCCACATGTCTGTACCAACAACACCCGGACAATAACTATTTACAGTAATTTTAGCACTGGCATATTCTTTAGCCGCAGCTTGCGTCAATGCACGAACTGCAAATTTAGTTGCCGAATAAACACCGAGCAAAGCAAAACCTTCATGACCTGCTATTGAGCATGCACTAATAATTTTTCCAGCCTGTTGGCGTTGTTTAAATTTATTTGCTGCGGCTTGAATCCCCCAAAGTACACCACCGACATTGATGTTCATAATTTGGGTAAATTCACTCGGCGTTACTTCTGCCAAAGCTTTGACTTGTGCAATACCTGCATTATTAATCATGATATCAAAACCATTAAGTGTCGATTCTGCATGATTAATAGCGTCACTGATTTGTATTGGATCTGAAATATCCGCAATAAATGTGGTGGCTTTTACGCCAAAGGCTTCAACCTCTTGTTGAACAGTATTTAACTTTTCTTGGTGAAGATCGACCAAGGCAATATGAACACCTTCTTGTGCTAAACGTAAGGCAATACCACGTCCAATGCCTTGTGCCGCACCCGTAATTAAAGCAACTTTGTTGTTTAAACCTCTAGGCATGTTGCGACTCCTTAAATATGGATTGCACGTTGCATCGCCGACAAGACCGACTCATGCATCGCCTCAGACAAAGTAGGATGAGGGAAAATGACCTGCGCTAAGCTTTCATCTGTAGCTTCTAGGTATTTCGCGATGGCAAAACCTTGAATGTGTTCGGTGACTTCATGTCCAACCATGTGAGCACCCAACAATTCACCCGTTTCCTGACTAAAAATGGTTTTAATAAATCCTGCGCTATCGCCCAAAGCCAATGCTTTACCATTCGCTTGTAAAGGAAACTTACCCACATTGATATTCAAGCCCGTAGCTTTCGCTTTCTGTTCTGTCAAACCAATACTGGCCACTTGTGGATGGGTAAAGATACAGCCCGGAATTTGTGTATGATCTAAAGCATGTACATGACTTAGGCCTGCAATTTTCTCCACACAAAGAATGGCTTCATGACTGGCTTTGTGTGCCAAACACGGTGCACCTGCGACATCACCAATTGCATAAATGCCCACTACATTGGTTTTACACCATGAGTCGACTTTAATAAAACCATTCTCAAATTCAACTCCCAAAGCTTCTAGGCCAAGATTTTCAGCATTCGGTTTCACGCCAATAGCTGAAAGCACCTTTTCAACAGTAATGATTTGCACACCTGTGGCAGTTTCAATATGACAATGTACTTGAGCCTGATCAGTTTCTATTTTTTTTACAGTCGCTTCGGTTAAAACCTGCATACCCTGCTGTTCAAATTGCTTTTGTACATACTTCGCAACTTCAATGTCTTCGCTAGGGAGAATCTGCTTTGCAATATCAACCAAGGTAACTTGGCAGCCTAAGTCTTGGTATAGGCTTGCAAACTCACTGCCTATAGCCCCCGAACCAATGACCAGTAAAGATTTTGGTAATTGTTCCGGAACTAAAGCCTCTTTATAACTCCAGACCTGATGGCCATCTACAGGAATATGAGGCAAATTGGCCGCACGTGCACCTGTTGCGACAATAATATGCGGTGCAGAAATCTGCTGTTTTTGACCATTCGCATCTGTAAGCTCTAATTGCTCTTTGGCAATAAACTGGGCTGCCGCGTTAAAAACAGTGATTTGATTTTTTTTCAATAATTGACCGATACCTTGTACCAGTTGCTCAGAAACCTGTCTGCTATGATGGACCAGTTTTTGAATGTCAAAATCAATCGCGTTAAGAGTAAAGCCAAACTGCCCTGCATGTTTGAACTGCTGTGCAAGCGCAGCCCCGCTCAATAATGCCTTGGTTGGAATGCATCCCCAATTAAGACACACTCCGCCTAAGTGTTGTTTTTCAACGATTGCAGTTTTTAATCCCAGTTGCGCTGCGCGAATCGCAGCGACATATCCTCCAGGACCAGCACCAATAACCACAAGATCAAATTGTGTATCTGACATGACTATTCCTCCTACACCAAAATTAATGCAGGATTTTCGACAAACTGCTTAAATGCCGATAAGAATTGAGCACCCAACGCACCATCAATGACACGATGATCACAAGACAATGTTGCGGTCACCATTTCACGAACAACAATCTCATCATTTTCAACGACAGCACGTTTCTCTGCTGCACCTAAGGCTAGAATTGCACCTTGAGGCGGGTTAATAATGGCATCAAACTGTTGAATACCAAGCATGCCCAAATTGGAAATACTGAAACTGCCCCCTTGAAACTCATCAGGTGCCAATTTTCCAGTTTTGGCACGTGTCGCCAGATCACGCATATTATTGGAAATTTGCGCCAAAGATTTACGGTTCGCTGCTTTAATAATTGGCGTGATCAGTCCATTTTCGATGGCTACAGCAACCGAAATATCAGCCTGTTCAAACTGTAAAATCTGCTGATTCTCTTCATCAAACTGAACATTAACTTGTGGAACTTTAATCAGTGCAGCAGCAGCAGCTTTAATCAGCATATCGTTAATGGACAGTTTGACTTGCGGTACAGTACTGTTAATTTGCTGACGCAAAGCCTGAACCGACTCAACATTTAAGTCTATCGTTAAGCGAAAATGTGGTGCATTGCGTTTTGCCGCTTGTAGCCGTGCAGCGATTGCTTTACGCATACCATTCATAGCTACGGTGGTGAATTTTGCAGACTCTGTTGGATGCGCATACTCAGTATGTTGAGCTTGTACAGGATTTTCCCGTTGATATACAGCTTCAACATCTTCCTTACAGACTCGTCCACGTGAACCTGATGCACGACAATCATGCAAATTAATGCCCCATTGTTTTGCCAAACGGCGGGCAACAGGTGTCGCTAGAACATAACTGTCATCTGCTTTAGATTTCGCGGCTTTCGTGCTGGCTTGATGACGTACATCTGGCCAAGAACCACCAGCAGCTTGAACTGCGGCCTGAATATCTTGAACACTGATACGGCCTTCACGTCCAGAACCCGTAATCTGAGCCAAGTTTACATTATGCTTTTCAGCCAATTTCAAGGCATGTGGCGTTGCAAAAATATCATCGCTTTGTTGGTAGCCTTGTAACTCATCAGGAATAGAATATCCGCCCTGAGTCACCGCTTTTGATCCATTACCAACACTGTTCTGTTTAGGAGCAGCTTGTACTTTGGTTTCAACTTGAGCCACATCGACTTTTTCAGGAACCGCTGCTACCGCTTTATTTTCAGTTACAGCAGGTGTTCCACCTAAGGACTGTGCAAATGCTTCAACTTCTGCATCGGAAACTTGGGCGTCTGCACAAATTGCAATGACTCCTCCTACGACAAGGGTATCACCATCTTTAGCAATAATTTTTCGTAGCAAGCCATCGAAAGGCGCTTCTAGAACATTGACGATTTTTGTGGTTTCAATTTCACAAATTTCCTGTCCTTTACTAAATTGCGTACCTTCCTGAATCAGCCATTGGGCAATCGTGCCCTCTTCCATGGACAAACCCCATTTTGGGATTTCTAAAGTTTTAATTTCGCTCATCCTAAGCCTCCAACGTCTTGCGTACAGCCTGTTCGATGCGTTCTACACTTGGTAGCCATTCTTTTTCTAGTACTGGTGAAAATGGTACGGGTGAGTGTGGTGGAGTGACTAACTCGATTGGTGCTTTAAGATAATGAAAGCCCTTCTGTGCAATGAGGGCAGCCACATCATGTCCGAAACCACAACGCGCTGCTGATTCATCCACAATAACTACGCGACCTGTTGAAGCCACTGACTCTAAAATGCCATCTTCGTCTAATGGAGAAATGGTTCGAGGGTCAACCACTTCAACCGAAATGCCTTCTTTTGCGAGCTTGTCAGCAACTTCATTGGCACGATGCACCATCAGGCTTAAGGCAATAATGGTGATATCAGTACCTTCACGTGTGTAATTTGCGACACCAAAAGGAATAGTGTAGGCCTCATCTGGTACTTCGCCCTTAATGTCGTACAATAACTTGTGTTCACAAAAGACTACTGGGTCATCATCTCGAATGGCTTGAATCAATAACCCTTTCACATCATAGGCGCTCGAAGGCACCACCACTTTTAAGCCAGGTACTGAGGCAAACACGTTATATGGCGACTGAGAATGCTGTGCTGCGGCAGAAAAACCTGCACCGATCATGCCTCGTACAACGAGTGGCGCTTTGGCTTTGCCGCCAAACATGTAGCGAAATTTAGCTGCTTGGTTATACAGCATGTCATAACACACGCCGTAAAAATCCATAAACATTAAATCTGCCACAGGTCTTAAACCCGTTGCAGCAGCACCTGCCGCCATACCAATAATCGCTGATTCTGTAATTGGCGTATCAATGACTCGTTCAGAACCAAATTCAGTCCATAAGCCTTTGGTTACACCAAGTACACCGCCAAAACCTTCCAGTTTATTGTCATCGGTATTTTTGCCACCATGCCCACCACGAACATCTTCACCGACCACAATGACACTTGGGTCTCGGCGCATTTCTAATTCAATTGCTTCTTTAATCGCGTTTCGATAACTTTTATTTGGCATTTTTCTACTATTCCTTTAGTAAGAGACGTAAACATCAGTAAGTAACTGAGAGACTTCTGGGTACTTAGCTGCGCGTGCTTTTGCAACGGCATCGTCTACATTGGCTTTAGACTGAGCGTCAATCGCATCGAGCTTGGCTTCGTCAATTTTGTCTTTGACTTTTTCGCGGAATATTTTCAATGGATCTTTATGTTCTTTGACATAATCCAGTTCTTCTTTGGAACGAATAAGTCCCGGATCACCTTCAAAATGTCCATAAAAACGGTTGGTTACTGTTTCAATCACACTCGGACCTTCACCACGGCGGGCACGTTCAATGGCTTTTTGTGCAACTTCATACACAGCAAAAAAGTCTGTTCCATCTACTTTTTCAGCGGGTAAGCCAAAACCTGCTGCTCGGCCTGCAATGTCTTTACTGCCTACGGCATAATCATGTGCAGTACCTTCACCAAAACCGTTATTTTCAAAAACAAAAATCACAGGGAGCTTTAACACCACAGCCATATTCATTGCTTCAAAAGTTAAGCCCTGATTTGAACCGCCATCACCGGTAAAAGATAGACCAATCCCACCATTTTTGAGTGTTTTAGCACTTAAAGCTGCCCCAATAGCCAAAGGTGGACCACCACCCACAATACCGTTTGCACCGAGCATGCCTTTATCTAAGTCCGCAATGTGCATTGAGCCGCCTTTACCACGACACAAACCATCATCTTTGCCAAAAATTTCTAGCATCATGGCGTGAATGTCACAGCCCTTTGCAATACAATGTCCGTGACCACGATGTGTTGAGGTAATGAAGTCCTTATCTGTTAAATTTTCACAAATCCCTACTGCAACAGCTTCCTCACCGCTATAGAGATGGATGAAACCAGGAATATCACCTGTATTGTTTTCATCGTGAAGTCGATCCTCAAATTCACGAATGTCGCGCATTCTTTTGTATGCTGCTAGCAATTGCTCTTCCGTTAATTGCATATCTTTGTTCCTTATTTACTACGCTTAAAAGAAAATCCAAAATTGAATAATTGGATTTTTAAATCGTATATTTATATAAGAATATTTTTACTTAATTTCATATTAGACTAAAAAAATATAATCCATAAAAAGATGAGATAAATATTAAAAACAGAAGGTTATGAAATTAAAAATTTTTGTAAAATTTTACAATAGTTCAATCACATACAAAAACAAACCTTTAACCAACCTTTGTTTTATATGATAAGTTTTTTGCCCTGTTTTAATATTATTAATCCATTTAAATCAGTTTATTTAATATCAGGGTATATCTTAATTAATTTAAACGACGGAGTGTTTGAAATGGATTTAAATAACACAGTATTAACAGGAAAGAAGTTACGTGGCGCTGAAAAAATGGCGCGTATTCCAATTAAATTTGTTCCAACGGAAACGACACCGAAAAAGCCAGAATGGATTTGGACTAAAATTAGTCAACCTGAGGAAGTTCAAATCATTAAGGATTTATTACGACAACAGAAACTACATACCGTTTGTGAAGAAGCGGCCTGCCCTAATTTGCCTCAATGCTTTAGCGGTGGAACTGCAACGTTTATGATCATGGGAGATATTTGTACCCGACGTTGTCCTTTTTGTGATGTTGCTCACGGTCGACCAAATGTATTGGATCTTAATGAGCCCAAGCATCTGGCTGAAACAGTCAAGAATCTAAACTTAAAGTATGTTGTGATTACTTCCGTTGACCGAGATGATTTAAAAGATGGCGGTGCACAGCATTTTGCAGATTGCATTCGAGAAATTCGTCAAACTAGTCCATACACTTTGATTGAAGTTTTGGTTCCTGATTTTCGTGGTCGCGCAGATATTGCACTTAAAATTTTGAGCAAAAATCCACCTGATGTCTTTAATCACAATATTGAAACCGTGCCACGCCTGTATAAAGCCATGCGACCAGGCGCTGACTATCAGCATTCATTGAATTTACTTAAGAAATTTAAACACTACTGCCCTGATATCCCAACGAAATGTGGTTTGATGGTGGGTTTAGGAGAGATTGAAGCTGAGGTTATTGCGTTATTAAATGATTTGAAAGATTATCAAGTAGACTATGTCACAATTGGTCAATACTTACAGCCATCTAAGTCTCATGCGCCAATTCATCGTTTTGTTACGTTGCAAGAGTTTAATCATTATCAAACACATGGAGAGCGCTTAGCGTTTAAAAATATTTGGAGTGCGCCATTAGTGAGATCAAGTTATTTTGCTGACCGTCAGTATTATGGTGAGTCTGTACCTGCCCCATATATACGTGAATGACTTTTCATTATTTACATGCTTCATTGATAAATATGACAGTTACGTTTATTAACATTTCAGATGGAAATAGTCATTTTCAGCTCATAAGAACACTTTTAAAGTAGCTCAAGGACTGGTAAAGCCAAAAGATCTAACTTAACCAAGCAAAGAAAAAAGCATTTAAAATCGAAGCAAGAAGAAATGACGTAAATGACTATAAATTTTGAAGCTCATTTCTAAAGTTTGAAAATATTACAGTCTCATCATAAAGGAATATGATATGAACCTGTTCAATACACCACCTGCAAAAAAGCTGCAAACGACGCATTTAATTAATCAAACTACTGTGCATGCTGCCCCTGTTTTAGCATTGCCTCAAGAAGATAAAACGTCTTTATTCCGCCGCTCTATTCAGCATAATTATGCAGATTTACTCAAAATAGCAAATGATTCAGATATGGCGATTGGTCTTACAGATCATCACGGGACTCTGTTATGGACATGGAGTAGTTCAGCCATGCTTTCTTCTGCTGAACAAGTTCATTTTATTGAGGGCGGACATTGGTCTACACAGGCAGTTGGAACCAATGCGATTGGTATGGCGTTAAACAGCCAAATATCAAGTTGCGTCTATTCTCATGAAAACCAAATGGACAGTGTTAGAGATTGGGTTTGTTATGCCGCACCGATTTGGGACCCAACATCGGGACAATTTCACGGCATTATTAACCTTTCTACAAAATATAAAAAACATACGCCTTTAGGGTTGCTCGCAGTTGAACGCTGTGCAGATTTAATACAGCGTGCCATAAAATTTGAGCAGCAAAATTTTTTGTACATTAAAGCGCTAGGTTCGCCTTGGGTTCAATTTAATGGGCAAACTTTAAACTTGAGTCACCGTCAAATTGAAATACTTTGCATTTTAGCTTTGCATCCCCATGGAATTGGCTTAGAAGAGTTACACTATGCCCTTTATGGTGAGCGTAGTGTCAGCCTAAAAACCCTAAAGGCTGAGCTTTCACAACTTCGTAGCTTATTACCCCATTCAATTGAGGCTCGCATTTATAGGCTTAGCTGTGAAGTTCAATGTGATTTTTTACGTGCTGAACAATCATTAAATGCAAATCTTATATCCAGTACATTCTCGCTATATAAAGGTAGCTTTTTATCTAAATCAGAAAGCCCATTACTCAGCACATGGAGACATTGTTTTGATGCCCGTTTAAGCCAGTTGATCTATCAAATAAAGGATATCGATCAGTTATTAAGAATTATTGGGCAGACACATGACCGAATTGATGCAATACAACGCTTATTAGAACTCTTACCACAAGATAGCGCCCACCGTAATTATTTTTCAAATCTGATTTAGATTTGATCTGTTGCTTCAATTCTAAAGTTTTATTGTGTAGAAGATTGAAAAGGAAGTATGACTTTCATACTTCCTTTAATAAAATTTAAAATTGAGAACTAACTACAGTGAAGTCTAGTAATTCACTTACCTAGCTTTGACACCCAGTTTGTCGCTGGATGGTGTACCCATGCCATTACTACAGCTTTAATAGTTAAAGCCACCAAATCTTCTAAGTCTAAGTTATGTAAGTGTGACTTACCATAAGCGCACGTCTATGCCGTGATGGTGACGATAAATATTTAAGAATGCTGACAAGCTTCATCCACCGTTGGTGATATAGAGGTAATCCCCCCTAAAAATAAAAGGATGTAAAAGTAGAATTTTCTCTTAAGATCAAAGCAGGAGATTCTGCATGAAAACATCTAAATTTACTGACAGTCAGATTATGTCTATTTTGAAACAAGCGGAGTCTGGCACGCCTGTTGCCACCCTTTGCCGTGAACATGGTATGAGTAATGCGACTTTTTACAAATGGCGGGCTAAATATGGCGGCATGGATGCCTCATTAATTACTCGATTGAAAGAACTAGAAGCCGAAAATGCCAAGCTAAAAAAGATGTATGCTGAAGAGCGGCTTAAAGCTGAAATCATTCAGGAAGCCATGTCAAAAAAGTGGTAAAGCCATCTTGTCGTCGTCAGATGGCACAACAAGCCGTTGGTGATCATGCCGTCAGTATTCGTTTGGCCTGCCGTGCATTTAGTATCAGTGAAACCTGCTACCGTTATCAGTCCAAATTGAACGATGACAATGCACTGATTGCAGAACAATTGATTGAACTCACCGAAGAAAATACAGATTGGGGCTTCGGGCTATGCTTCTCTTATCTACGCCATGTTGAGAAGTGTGGTTGGAATCATAAGCGTGTTTACCGTATTTACTGTGAGCTGGCATTGAATCTGCGGATCAAACCAAGAAGACGATTAAAACGACATGTACCTGAACCATTGAAGGAACCAACTCATCCAAATCAAGTATGGTCATTGGATTTTATGCATGATCAGTTAAGTGATGGACGAAGTTACCGTTTGCTTAACGTAATTGACGACTATCGACGTGAGGGTTTAGTGATTGAAGCAGGTTTTTCACTGCCTGCACTGCGCGTCATTCGTACACTTAACCAATTGCTCGAATGGAGAGACAAACCGCTTGTGATTCGCTGCGACAATGGACCTGAATTTATCAGCCACGAATTCGTACGTTGGGCAGCTGAGCATGGTATCCGTATTGAATATATTCAACCAGGCAAGCCACAACAAAATGCTTATATCGAACGATACAATCGTACAATGCGTTATAGTTGGGTGAGCAAACATTTGTTCGATACATTGGAGCAAGTACAAGATTATGCAACACAGTGGTTGTGGCACTACAATCATGAACGACCACATCAAGCTAACGGAGGCAAACCACCTTTGATGGCTGCTTAACCTCTACTTTTAAATTCAGTTATTTATGGGAGGATTACCCTTGTAAGTATGAATATAATGTATTAACAGGAATTGATGATATCAAAGTTGTTATAAATCAATGCTTATAAAGAAATCATAATTATTAGTCCTAATTTATTTCTACTGTTTTTTTTATCTAAGATTTCATTATTAGCTTTAATTTCTTAAAAAAATCGTCCACTGGTTATAATTTCATTTTTAACTTGAAATCACAGTGAATTTCAAAATTAAGTTTTTTTTATCAAAAATCGATATAGCTAAATCAGTTACTTAGAGATGGTAAAATTTCAAAATTAACTTTTATAGACATTTACTCTCTGACCTGTATTCAATAACTTATATGAGTTCTATTTTAATTACGTTCAAATTCCAACCCTCTCATTTTTAACTAGCCTAGGTTATAATGATGGTCTTCCAAAATATTGTTGCTCTATTATGAACGCCTCCAATGACCCTCTACACGGCAAAAAACTTGCTGACATTTTGGATGAATTATTGGATTACTACGGTGGCTTTGAAGGCTTAAGTCGTAAAATTGAAATTAGATGTTTTTGCATAGATCCAAGTGTTAAATCATCATTGCGATTCTTGCGTACCACACCATGGGCACGTGAAAAAGTAGAAAGCTTATATTTGTATGTCTTACGCCAAAAAGCCAAACAAAAATCTCAGCTATGAAAACCCTAGCCTCAGCATTTTAATTAGCCGATTCTTAATATCTTTTATCAGGAAGCTATATGTTCATAGCCATTGATCTCATTCTGATGGTTTAATGATCTTTCTCACAATGTGCTCATGAGTCGGTACAAGCCCTGATTTCAATCCAAGTGGTTTAAATACCTTGTCTAAAACAGATTGCGTAAGTTTTCCTTTGTCCTGTTCAATATCAGTTAACGTCCTGCGACTTACACCGACTAAATTTGCATATTGTTCCTGAGACATACCAAGAATATTTTTTCGCAAATACGCCAATAATTGTCCCAATGTAATTTCATTCAATAAGTACTGCAGATATAGATCAATAAGAACTTGTTGACGATCTTGAGTCTGATTTTTTGTATTCATAATAGTTCCCATCTTTCTAATTTAGCTTCAACATAGTCAAATGAAAGCGCTGGCATCTCCATAATTTGTTTTGGTACACCTTTATCTATTAATCTTTGTTTTAGCCCGACAAGATGACTTGCTAAAGATTTCAATGTAGTTAGAGACAAATTCGGATCGCATAAATGTGCAAGCTTTTGTGTAATTTGCTCCCATCGATATTCTCCTCCTTCCTCATAAGGACTTCCCCAAGTTGTTGATCTTGTGACAACTTCTGGATCAGCTTTCATTGGAGCAAAATCATAAATTGGAGCAAGCGAAATTTTTCCAGATTGTTTTAGAAATGAAGTATTTCGCCCATGATTATCAGAATTACCAAAAATAATATTGAGTAAATCTCGCTGTAACCACTCACAAACGAATTGTTCTGAATCAAACTCTGAATCAATAGATATCAGTAAATTGCATAGATTTTCAATCACTTCAAAGTGATTGAGATGGCTACCCGAAGCTTTATTTAATACGGAATAGACAGATTCAAGCCCATGACGATGCCATTTTTGGTTGTGCCATTCAACATCAAATCTTGGTAGCCATAATGATGGATATTTTTCACCTTCGATCAGCTTCATTTCTGTAGTTTCAATGGTGTTGAAACCCAACTCTTTTAGTTCTTGATAGTAATAGTATTCTGCTCTGAGAATATTACAGTCGATCTCACTACGATTATTTCTAGGGAATTTAACTAGATAGTGTTGATCAGGTTGATCAAAGTTTTGTTGATAAGTATCAATCCAAATATTTTGATCTTTTGTAGCACGAATCAATAATTTAGGAGCTTCACCACCTGCTCCTGTTGCACCACCACTAATTGCACCCATTTGCTGTGCATATTCAAGAAAATCTACATTTCGGTCAGCAACATCACTTTGACTAAAATAACGTAAATGCAGAGTTGATTCAGGATTGATTGGTGGAAGAGCTTCTTTAATTCTCAAATTGCCTACGGGTGCGATGCCACCTTTTTCTAATAAAATACTATCTTGCTCAGCATGCGTTAGTCTTTGTAGACCTAGAAAATTCACCCAATAACGGCGTGCAGCACCTGATGGAACAATATCATCTAAAAAACCAAACCATGAACTAGATTCATGTTTTATTAGTATTTGTACAGGTAGCGACAAACTACAGGCATGCTCATCTTGCTTGTCCAAATTGTGGATTGCGTATTCTAAATCGTAAGCTAATTCACTGGCACTTGCTGAGCCTAGTTTAGGTTCTAATAATGTTAGTTCAGCAATATCAAACCAACTTTGATCAAGTAACGCCTGTATTGTTAGTTTTTTCATTGATGTAAATGAGCAATTATTTTCTCAAAAATACTCTATTTTTTTATATTTGTGAATATATTTGCGCACAATTGTTTTTTATGTAAGTTTTTGAGCATAAATTTGCTCATAATGATCTGTGGAAAATAACTTTCTCAGTGTCTATTTAAAACCCTTTATTTCATTGTTATAAGGTATGAAAAATTAAATGTCTGAAAAATACTATTCCATCTATCGTTGTTAACGTGATCGAACTGTGTATCATTAAACATATTTTCTTTTTGATAAACTTCTTTTTATGAAGAATGCATTTTCTGACCACAAGCAAATTAGCGTGGTTTCAAGTTTCTCCGAACTTGTCAGTTCTAATTTTCAAGGAGATAGAAATGCGATTTGTTGGTATAGAAATCTTAATGGGGATTTTCAAGAAATCGTCAAAAAACTTCAGCTAAAGAAAAATATCACTGAGATTTCAGTTGATGATTTATTGGCTTTACAACTTTCTGAACATGGTCGTTTAGCAAGAGAAATCATAATTGCGGATATTCAGCAATTAACAGAGCTTGGCGCATCACCTACGCTTAACTTAATTCAAAATTACGAACGTGATGATGAGTTAGATTTTATTTCGACAGATGTTTATTCATTTCATGTTGATCGCTCGCCTATTCCAACAGATACTTTTTTATGTACCTATCACGGTGCGGCAAGTGAGATTCTGCCAAACGATCAAGTTGAGCAAAAGATTCTAGTTCCTGAAATTAGAGAAAAACTAAAAAATCTACATGATGGACCAGAAGCCGAATTTGAGAATTTTTTAGAAGAATATTTCTTTGATTTGCACTACCGAGCAAAACCTGAGAGTAAACCTGTTAATTTAGGTTTAGGTCATCTATGGCGTTTGGCAGTCGACCATCCAACACAACAAGTTTTACCCTGTGTGCATAGAGCACCGATAGAGATAGATGGAGAATATAGATTGCTGTTGATTTGTTAAAGACTAGAAAAAGATTTTAAAAGCTCACAGAAAAGTGAGCTATACGGAGAAGATTTTTATCACATGCCTTTGTAAAGAAAGAAGCATCCAACGATCAATAACATTAAAGCAAAGCATTTTTTAAGTACGATTGGCGATAAAATATGTGCTGTTTTAGCTCCAAGCTTAGCCGTCATAAAACTCATAATGCTAATACCTAAAAATGCATAGATATGTACAAAACCAATAGTGTTAGGCACATTGATATGCTGTTTCATACCAAAAAAAATAAATCCTAAAGCACCTGCGATGGCAATTGGTAAGCCACATGCTGCCGAGGTTCCGACGGCTTTTTGCATGACTACACCATAATGATTTAGATAAGGAACGGTTAAACTCCCTCCCCCAATACCAAAAATTGCTGAAGCAACTCCGATGCCTGTACCTGCAAATATTTGTCGAGTTGTTGATGGTAATACCTTACCCTGATCGATTACATTTTTCGCCCCAAAGAACATTTTGTAAGCAACCCAGATCACAAATATCCCGATGATCAATTGTAAATTTGCCCCAGAAAGTAATCCCGCAATACCAGCTCCTAAAAATGAACCAAGGATTAGTCCTGGTGTTAGATTTTTAAATACAGGCCAAATCACGGCGCTGTTTTTATTGTGGGCGATCAATGAACTAATAGAAGTCACAATGATTGTTGCCAATGAGGTTCCCAAAGCCATATGCATGATGACATCTGGTTGGTATCCCATTTGAGTGAATACGATGTATAAAAGTGGAACGATAATGAGCCCACCACCGACACCAAAGAGTCCAGCAGCGAAACCAGCTAAAGCCCCGATGGCTAAAAAAATGATTAATTCCACGAGATATTTTCTTAAAATAAAGGGATGAATAGATAGTTGGCTCAGGCAATTTCTGCAATCTGCCCAACTTGATGATAAGCACGGTTAAAGTAGACTAACCCCTGATCATGCTGACTTTGTTGGATAGCAATGATACGACAAATAAAAATGGTATGTGTTCCAACTTCCTGAATCTGCTCAATTTGACAATCAAAACTAACCAAAGCATCTTTTAACACAGGTGCGCCAGTTTCTAATTCTGTCCAACTGCCATATTTGAAACGTTCTTCAGGACTCATCTTTGATGAAAACACTTTAGACATATGCTGATGATGTGCTGCCAAGACATTCACAGTGAGAATTTTATTTTCAACAAAGTGTGTATGTGAGCTAGAAGCGATATTCATACATACCAAAAGTGTTGCTGGTGAATCTGTCACGCTGCACACAGCTGATGCCGTAAATCCATATCGACCTGTAGAGCCAATCGTTGTTACAACACTCACTGCACTTGTTAATAAAGACATTGCATTTCTAAAGTCTATTGCTTCAATCATTAAATTGTTCCTCAATTGAACCGTACCTTTTAGATTTAGCAATATCATGCTATTCCATTTCTTAGGCACACCATCTGCATGTGTTTTTAAATAGATGCGATCTTTGGTCAAGATTGACGCTAAAAGAGACTCATGGCTTGATCATTATTTTGATTGCAAACCATAAATCCTATTTAGCTCAAAATATTAGTTAGATAGTTCTTTTCGAACGATTTCTGCACCTGCGCTTAAAGCATTAAGTTTGCCTCTCGCTACATGGCGAGACAACGGCGCCATGCCACAATTGGTTGATGGATAAAGTTTGTCAGCATCAACAAATTGCAAAGCTTTTCTTAAGGTATCGGCAACTTCTTCAGGTGTTTCGATATTATTTGTAGCAACATCGATCGCACCTACCATCACTTTTTTACCGCGAATTAGTTCAATTAGATCCATTGGTACGCGAGAGTTTTGGCATTCTAGCGAAACGATATCAATTTTAGATTTTTGAAGCTTAGGAAAGGCTTCCTCATATTGACGCCATTCTGAACCTAATGTCTTTTTCCAATCTGTATTGGCTTTAATACCGTAGCCATAGCAAATATGTACGGCTGTTTCACATTTCAGACCCTCTAGCGCTCTTTCTAAAGTTGCAACACCCCAATCATTGACCTCATCAAAAAATACATTAAATGCAGGTTCATCAAACTGGATGATATCAACACCAGCTGCTTCGAGTTCTCTCGCTTCCTGATTTAAAATTTTTGCGAATTCCCATGCTAGTTTTTCACGGCTTTTATAATGTCCGTCATATAAGGTATCAATCATGGTCATAGGACCTGGTAATGCCCATTTGATCGGTTGATTGGTTTGTTGACGTAAAAATTTAGCATCTTCAACGAATACAGGTTTTTGACGACTGACAGCACCCACAACGGATGGAACACTTGCATCGTAACGATTTCGAATTCGAACCGTTTCACGCTTCTGGAAATCAACGCCATCTAGGTGTTCAATAAACGTTGTGACGAAATGTTGGCGAGTTTGTTCACCATCACTTACGATATCAATGCCCGAGTGTAATTGCTCGTGCAGTGACAGTCTTAAAGCATCTTGCTTAGCTTCATAAAGTTGTTCATCTTGGAGTTTCCATGGCGACCAAAGCTTTTCAGGTTCAGCTAACCAAGAAGGTTTCGGTAAGCTGCCAGCAGTTGATGTCGGTAATAGTCGTTTCATAATCAGTAATCTTCTATATCAGTTTACACAGCAGCATAATTTTGTTCGGTGTAGTTCTCAGCCCACTGTTCGAGAATCTCTCGATATGGTTTGATAAATTGCTCTTCAGTGAATTTGCCTTGTTTTACAGCTAACTGACTACGCTCTTCACGGTCGTATACGATTTGCGTTAAAGAGTAATCTTGGTATTTCAAACTTGGTTGATAGCATTTGCCAGCTAGAGAGTTAGCATTGTAAATTTCAGGTCGGTAAATCTTTTGGAATGTTTCCATTGTGCTGATTGCACTAATAAGTTCTAGGTTGCTGTAATCACTTAGCAAATCACCTGAAAAATAAAAAGCTAATGGCGCTACACTGTTAGCAGGCATGAAATAACGTACTTTTAGCCCCATTTTATTGAAGTATTCATCTGTCAGAGAATATTCGTCTTGTTGATATTCAACGCCCAAAACAGGATGTACATTTGCAGTTTGATAATATGTTTTTGTGCTCGACACACTCAGGCATATCACAGGTGCTTTACCAAAATTCGCTTTGTATGCCGCTGAGTTGATTAAGTGTTTAAAAAGCTTGCCGTGTAATACACCAAAGTTATCTGGCGCACTAAATTTTGCTTGATTTTTACTGTGTTCTAGTAATAAGACACTAAAATCATAATCACGAACATAAGATGAAAAACTATTACCTACCATGCCATCAATACGCTTATTTGTCTGATGATCAACAATTGTTGTTTTTAGCATTTCAATAACTGGAAATGCATGACCATTACCTTTGATATCCATATTTGCTGAAATAATATCGATTTCAACCGAATAACGATCCGCTTTTGGATTATCCCAATGAGCTAAGTCATTGAAACGATTATTGATCATTTGTAAGGTTTTACGTAGATTTTCTTGACGGCTCTCACCTCTTGCTAAATTTGCAAAGTTAGTTGTAAGACGTGTGCTTTCTGAAGGATGATAATTTTCATCAAAACGAATACTTTTAATAGAACATGTAAATTTTTTACTCATTGTACTACTACCCTAATCTCTAAGATAAAACCTGAATTTCTGTATGAAAGAATTTATACATGAATGTTCACATGAGTAAAAATGATTTAATCTAACTAAAAGATGAATAAAATTCATGGTTGTGTGTTTTTATGGGTTTCAGTGCTCTAACCTGAATGAGCTTCATCATGAGCTGAAAAACTATCAGGATATTGATTGAATTATTGCTATAAGGGTGTGCTTGTAATTTGGAATTATTCTTTAGATGATGACATACAATCTTTCGTTTCTATTTTTTGTTTACAACGATATAAAACTTGAATTTTATTAATCGAATAACAGAATTCCGTAAAAAAAGACGATCTAATTTTAAGTCAGATCGCCTTTATTCATATCAGTGAATTGGATTTAAAAATCCACCGTCCAAGAAAATTGTGCAGTGCGTGGAGCGCCTAGGAACAAATAATCATCTCCAAAGAAGCTTCCCGCATCTCTCCAATATTTTTTATTAAATAGATTATCTACATTGAATCTTAACGTGTTTTCATAACCATTAGCTTTAAAGTTATAAGCTGCACCAGCATTAAAAACTGTGTAGCTTGGAACTTTGACGCTGCCTATTTTATTGGCATATTTACTTGAACTGTATTGTGTACCAGCCAGTAGTCTTAAGCCTTCTACTTGTGGCAATTGATACGATAAGTAAGTTGCAAAGCGTACTTTAGGAACATTCTGAGTTTGATGGCCTTGATATTCAGCGACATCAATCTCTTTTAAGCGTGAACGAGTCAGCGCCAAAGTCGAGACCATATCTAAATTCTGTGCCAAACGTCCTTGCAAACCAAGTTCTAAACCTAAGTTATGTTGTTTACCATCAGTTAAGTAATAGTTATCAGTATTCGTATATTGATGATCTTGTTCTAGATCAAATATTGCTGCTGTAAATAACATAGATGGTAATTGATACTTCAATCCCAGTTCATATTGGGTGGATTTGATTGGAGCAAGTGTTTCAAATGCATTACCGACAATCCCTTTTTCTTCATTACCGAAGGCATACCACGGTGCTTGTCCACCATCACTTAGACCTTTGCTAAATGATGTGTAAACTTGCGTATTTTCCCAAGGTTGGTACATCAGTGCAAATTGTGGCAAGAATCGGTTTAAATCTGTATCACGAATCTTATTCGCTGCCGCATCATAAGCTTTCTCATCTAAAGAAAGGATTTTTCCACCCATATGAACTGACCATGCGTCATTGAAACGGATTTGGTCTAGTAGATTTAATGCGGTTTGCTGACTATCAAGGGACTTATAGCGATTGCCTAGAGCTACATCTGTAGGCTTATAGTCCACAGTATTGTTATAGATGTTGCCCGTACCAACGAGTTGATTGATTGCATCATATTGAGCACGTCGTTTATAGGTATGAGATAACTCGACATTTAAGCTATGCTGCCATGTCCCTGTTGCGAACTTGCCGTTTAATCCTGTTTTAAATTGATTTGTTAAATAACTATCATCTGGACTACGGAAATCATAAATATCGTAGTTACCCTTTTGATCAAAGGTATTGCCTAAACCTGTAAATTCACAAATCTCACTATAACAACCCCACGGGAATGCTGAATAGTCATCAACGACTACACGGCTTTGTGAAGCGGATAAGTTTGCTGTCCAATCATCATTGAGACGATGCGTATATTTTAAACTCGTATTCAGACTTTCATTAGTAACGGGTTTACTCCAACTTTGATAACCCAGTAAACGATCCCATTCCACATTAGTCGGTACAGTTTTCCCATCTAATAATTGATAGCCTGGTACCGAGCGTTGACGTTGGCGTTGTGATTCAATATCAAACTCAAGTTTTGAATCATCAGAAATCTTCCAGTCCAAAGCAACTGAACCAAAAAGTCGCTTCCCATTGGTATGCTCTACATACGGATGAATCTCTTCGTGAGCTAAATTGATTCGATAGCCAAATTGTTGATTTTCACCCACGATATCGCCGATATCTGTTGCGATACGATAACCACCCTGACTATCTGTTTCTAAGGTAACTGAACGAATATCCTTTGGACGTTTAGTCACGTAGTTAACTATTCCACCTGGCGTAGACATACCACTTTGGATTGCGCTGATACCCTTTAAGATCTCGACTTGTTCTTTATTTTCTAGCGCAACATTTTGTTCGCCTCTAAGTAAGTTGCCATTCAGTAGATAACTTGAACCTAGATTGAGCGCGAAACCACGCATAATAAAGTTTGAGTAATAGCCAATAGGCGCATAACCATCCCCTACAGCAGCATCATTTTTCACAACGTCAGCCAGTGTTTTAGCATGCTGATCAGCAATGCGTTCGGCAGTAATCGTGCTCACTGAAGCAGGAATTTTGGCAACGGTTTGTTGATTAAAACCCGATAAATTGATTTGAGGTTGGTAATACGCACTTTGAATGGATTGTGCGGCTAAAGTGATTGTTGGAAGTTGCGAAACAGTGTTTTCATCTTCTGCATTTGCGACGACTGAACTTAGTCCCATACACGAAAATGAACCAACGGTTAGAAGCGCTTTTTGTAAACGAGAAAATGAAAATGGATAAGTTTTCACAGTAGTTGCCTAACCCCAAAAAAGATAATGGTATAACCTGAATTTTCGAGGCTGAGTATTCACAATTTTTGATGCTTGAACAAGCGCCTTTGCTTACATATATCTGAATTTTTAGCTACTCCGATAATCCGACAAACAAAATGACCAGTTCAGCCAAACCGTGTTAGTATTTGAAAATGACAATTCATCATGTCAAATTAAAAAAGAAAGGAATTGCTATGCTAAAAATGCAACAAATCAACATCACTCAAGAATTCAATGCCCCTGTCGAAAAGGTATTTGCGATCCTCAGCGAACATGAAAATTTGAATAAGCTCTTCGCTCCAGCAAAAGTGACTCGTTTGAGTGATGGTCAAGATGCACGTAATGGGGTTGGTTCAGCGCGTAAGTTATCTATACCACTCACACCTTCATTTGTTGAAACAAATTTAGTCTATAGAGAAAATGAATTGATTGAATACGCGATTACCAGTGGTATTGCACCAATTAAAGCGCATCGCGGCGTAATGAAGTTTACCGATTTGGGAAATAATCGTAGTCGTTTGGACTATACGATTAGCTTTAAGGGTCGTGTGCCTTTTATTGGGCCAATTATCAAATTGGCATTACAAAATGGTGTGAGCCGTGGACTTAAAAAACTAAAAGTATAAGTTTTAGAGAAACTTCGTATTCTCTAATTTTAATCTTAACTCCCATAATCTATGATTGTGGGAGTTTTTATTTGCTGTATAGATCAACTTTTCTTTGAAAATTAATTTCTAAAATAACATTCAGCTTATTTTTACGATAAATTAGATCTATTCAATAATTTACTTAGGAAAAGCGATGACTCTTAAGCAGCTAAAGGCATTTTTAGCACTTGCGCGTACTTTAAATTATGCTAATGCTTCGCTGGAACTGCACTTAAGTCAATCTGCTTTAAGTCTAAGTATAAAAAGTTTAGAAGATGAACTCGGCGGTAAGTTGTTTAATCGAAATACACGTCGTGTTGAACTGACTCAAGAAGGTAAATCCCTCATTCCCTACGCAAAAAAACTATTGGCAAATTGGGATGAAATGGAAAATGACGTTAAACAACGCTTTAAATTAAATCGCGGCACACTTAGTATCGCCTCGATGCCCTTTTTTACCCATGCGATCTTGCCTGATGTGATTCATTCTTTTTTATCTGAGTATCCAAACCTTAATTTTTCGATCCATGATATTCCAAATGAAACCATCATAGAAAAAGTTCAAGATGGTATCTTTGAGTTAGGTATTTGTTTTGAACCAGAACTGACCGAAGGCTTAGAGTTTGTGCCTTTGTTTGATGAAGACTTTCTCGCCTTACTTCCTAAAAATCATGCTTTAGCAAACAATGCACGTATTTCGTGGCAACAATTGTTTGCTAATCCTTTTATTACACTACAAAAGCCATCGATTGTTCGTCACTTGGTTGAGCAAAACTGTTTGCGCAACAATATGACTTTGGATTTGAAAATAGAGTGTCATCAGATTTCTTCATTATCTAGTTTTGTTGCACATGGCATTGGGGTAAGCGCGATTCCTCGTCATTTTGCTAAGCATATTGATTTAACAGAGAATGTATTACTCGAACTGGAAGATGGAACCATCCACAAAACGGTTGGTATCGTCTATAAAAAGAATTTTGAAATATCACATATTTCGGCACAATTTATTCAGTCATTGAAAAGGTATAAATTTTAAATAACTCATTATTGTAATTGGTTTAATATTTTTTACTTTTAAATAAATATATTTATTATTAATATTTTCAATAGTTTATGAATTTTAATCTATTGTTTTTTAAGATTAAAATCCATCCAAATAAATCAATTTATTAATTAAACTCATTAATCCTTGAGAAAAATCAACTTCTATCTACCTAGTCCTAATGCTAAAACTAAATCACTAAGGGACGATAGGACAATAATAGAATGAATAAGGTATATGCCAGTGCTGAGGCAGCAATCAAAGATGTGGTTGCTAATAACCAAACCCTTGCCGTGGGCGGTTTTGGGTTATGTGGAATTCCTGAGCAGCTCATTGTCGCGGTTAAAGAAAGTGGTGTAACAGGTCTTACTTGTATTTCAAATAATGCAGGTGTTGATGATTTTGGCCTAGGTATTTTATTGCATACCAAACAGATCAAAAAAATGATCTCATCTTATGTGGGTGAAAATAAAGAATTCGAACGTCAATATCTAAATGGTGAGCTTGAAGTTGAATTAACTCCACAAGGAACATTAGCGGAAAAATTGCGCGCTGGTGGAGCTGGTATTCCAGCTTTTTATACGAAAACTGGTGTAGGAACTCTGATTGCTGAAGGCAAAGAAGAACGTAATTTTCATGGTAAAAAATACATTTTAGAAGAATCGCTTACTGCTGATGTTTCTCTTATTAAAGCTTACAAGGCAGATAAAGCTGGAAATTTAATATTCCGTAAGACGGCTCAGAACTTTAATCCTGAATGTGCAATGGCTGGGAAAATCACCATTGCTGAAGTGGAACAAATCGTTGAGATTGGTGAATTAGATCCAGATGAAATTCATTTGCCTGGGATTTATGTGAATCGCATTATTTTAAATGCATCACCTGAAAAACGTATCGAACAAAAAACTTTAAGCATGGAGGCAGTTTAAAATGGCTTGGTCACGTAATGAAATGGCACAGCGTGCTGCACAAGAACTCGAAGATGGCTTCTATGTGAACTTAGGTATTGGTCTACCTACCCTTGTTGCCAACTATATTCCAAAAAACATGAATGTATGGTTGCAGTCTGAAAATGGGCTGCTTGGTATCGGCGCATTTCCTACTGAAGAAACCTTAGATGCAGATTTGATCAATGCTGGAAAGCAAACGATTACTGCACGTGCAGGTGCGGCATTTTTCTCAAGTTCAGAATCTTTCGCAATGATCCGTGGCGGTCATGTCAATATTGCGATTTTAGGCGCTATGGAAGTTTCTGAACAAGGTGACTTAGCCAATTGGATGATTCCAGGTAAGAAAGTCAAAGGCATGGGCGGTGCGATGGACTTGGTTGCAGGTGTTCAAAAAGTTGTGGTTCTGATGGAACACTGTGCGAAAGATGGTACACCTAAGATTGTGAAAAACTGTAGTTTACCACTGACAGGTCAAGCCGTTGTCCATCGTGTGATAACGGATTTAGGTGTCATGGATATTACGTCTGAAGGTGTTGAACTGATTGAACTCGCAAAAGATGTGACGCTTGAACAAATTCGAGCAGTAACAGGTGTGCCATTAATTTTTGATAAATCTTTAGTGGCATAAATGAGATGAGATATTCTGCTCTTGTCTGTTGAACTGGAGCAGTTTTACGACAACATACATTTAAAGAGATATAAAAATGAGTTCTATTGTTATTGTGTCAGGTAGTCGTACCGCGATGGGCGGTTTTCAAGGTAGCCTTGCTAGTTTAACTGCTCCAGAATTAGGTGCTGCCGTAATCCGTGAATCTATCCAGCGCGCTGGTATTGCACCAGAGCAAGTCAATGAAGTGATTTTTGGTTGTGTATTGAGTGCAGGCATTGGTCAAGGTCCTGCTCGTCAAGCAATGCGTAAAGCTGGAGTTCCAGATCATGTTGGCGCAGTGACCATCAATAAACTATGTGGTTCTGCGATGAAAGCAGTATTGATGGCATCAGATGCATTGAAAGCTGGTAGTGCAAATATTGTGGTTGCGGGCGGTATGGAATCAATGACCAATGCACCATATATCTTACCTAAAGCACGTGGTGGCTATCGTATGGGACATGGTGAAATCAAAGATCATATGTTCTTGGATGGTTTAGAAGATGCTGAAACGGGTCGTTTAATGGGTTCATTTGCTCAGGATATGGCAAATACCAAGGGCTTCACCCGTGAGCAAATGGATAACTTTGCGATTTCTTCACTCAAAAAAGCTCAAACAGCGATTACAGAAGGATATTTCAAAGATGAAATCGTCGCTGTGGAAGTTAAAACACGTAAAGGTGTTGAGGTGATTGACCAAGATGAGCAACCTCTTAAAGCAAATCTTGATAAAATTCCGACACTACGCCCTGCTTTTAGCAAAGACGGTACGATTACGGCAGCCAATTCGAGTTCGATTTCGGATGGTGCTGCGGCTTTAGTACTTTCTACAGAAGATTATGCACAAGCAAATGATTTAAATGTCTTGGCTAAGATTGTAGCTACTTCAAGTCATTCGCAACATCCAAGTGAGTTTACGATTGCTCCAATTAGTGCGATTCAAAAAGTACTTGATCGTGCTGGCTGGTCAGTTGAGGATGTCGATGCATGGGAAATCAATGAAGCTTTCGCGATGGTGGCTATGGCTCCGATTCATGAGTTAGGTATTGATGAAGCTAAAGTCAATATTCACGGTGGCGCATGTGCTTTAGGTCATCCGATTGGTGCGACAGGTTCACGTATTATTCTTTCATTGATCTATGCATTAAAACGTCTAGGCAAGAAGAAAGGTGTTGCTGCATTATGTATTGGTGGCGGTGAAGCAACAGCTGTTGCAATTGAAATCTAAATTATCAAATATCAATAAAGCATCTCAATCGAGATGCTTTTTTTTGCATAAAAATGATGTGTGGAAAAGGTTTGATCTGATTTATATTCATTTTTCTTTCTAGATTGAATGAAAAAATAGATACCAGTCTCATGTAAATCCAAGTGTTTTAAAGAATTAAGGGTTGTCAGGAATTGAGCCAACTCACTTCTATTCTTACCTTTTTGATTTTAAGTTCTGTCTGAAATAAAAAAAGCACATCAGCCTATCTGATGTGCTTTTAGTGTTTTATAGAAGAATCAAATCATATTAAGTTAAGCATTACTTGATTCGGTCAAGCTAGTTTTTACTTCTTCTACTTGTTGTTGCTCATCATCAAATTTATGACGTTTCAAACTCAATATTGCGCAAATTGCTAACATTGCAGGGACAGAAATCATCACAAAATTCATGGTATGCGGTAAGTTCAAGGTTAATAACAAGCCTGTTAAAATTGGACCGACAATCGCACCAATTCGACCTACACCAGAAGCACAACCAATTCCAGTCGAGCGAACACTTAATGGATAGTATTGCGCAACATAGCTATAAAGAAGGATTGAAGTACCTATAGTCGCTGCGCCAGCAACAGTTACTAAACCATATAAAACATAAGCTGGAGAGTTAAATCCTAAGCCGATCAGTGCCACTACACCTGCCATCAGCATTCCCATGATCACAGGTTTCAAATGGAATTTGTCTGAGAGAATGCCACCACCAATTGAACCAATCATTGCACCAACATTCAAAGCAAACAAGAATAAGATACTCTTGCCGAGTGAATAACCTGCTGCAAGCATTAGTTTAGGTAACCAACTACTTAGTGCGTAAACCATTAATAAGCACATAAAGAACAATACCCAAAACATAAGCGTATTGAATGCACGCCCTTGTTGAAATAAGCCTTTTACAGAACTACCTGTTGGAACATTATCTTCATTCAACACTAAACGCGTATTAATACCGATGCTTTGTTCAGGTGAAATTTTTTGAATGATGCTATGTGCTTGATCAGTTTTGCCAGTTTTAACCAAAAAGGTTAAAGATTCAGGTAGGAATTTCCAGATAACAGGTAATAAAATTAAAGGAATACCAGCAATCAAGAACATGATTTGCCAACCTTGACTCTCAACTAAATAACTTCCGATAAGCGCAGATAGAATTCCACCGATCGCATAACCACTAAACATCGTGCCAACTAAGGTACTGCGAATACGTTTAGGTGCGTACTCTGATGTGAGTGCGACGAGATTTGGCATAACTCCGCCTATCCCTAAACCTGCTAAAAACCGTAAAATACCAAATTCAAAAGGATTAGATGCAAACGCACCTAAAAAAGTAAAACCGCTAAAGAAGGTCACACAGATTAAAATTACATTTTTACGTCCTATTTTATCTGCCAAAGCACCGAATAACATGGCTCCAAACATCATCCCGCACAAAGCCGTACTGGCGAGCATGCCTGCTTGTACAGAAGTGAGAGACCACTCCTGCATAAGTAAAGGTAGAACAACGCCATAAATGACGAGATCGTAACCATCAAAAATAATAATCAATAAGCACCAAAGTAAAATACTCCAGTGAAAAGGTGTAAACTTTGCTTCGTCAATTACTGCATTTACATTAACCGTAGATGTTGTCATTCTGCATCTCCTCAATGAGATAAATTCCTATCATTATTTAAAACGACATAATGCACCTTAAAGAAAAATATTATTATTCAAGGTCTTATTTGTATTAAAAATCATAACTCGCCATCATGTTGATGCGGTTATCCGTCCCTGTGCGACCATCAAAGGTTTCACGTTCACCGTAGACATATTCCATCCCTAAGGTAATTGGCTTGTAAGGGTTATACATGCCATTGATCCAGCCTTGCCATAGTTCTTTATTTTGAGCTGTGTTGTCTTTATTGATTCGTGCAAATGCATTGTTGTCTTTGGCTTTCATATAGCCATAACCCAATGTTGAACGAAATTGAGTGTTAAATTGATGGGTAATCCCTGTTGAAATTGAATCAAACTCATTGCTTTGAACATGCTTTTGATCATCAATTGCATAACTGCTATTGGTCCACATCAGGAAGCGTCCGTCGCCTTTGATATGGTTATAGTCTGCTTTGAGAAAAGTTTTTGGTGTTAACTGATATTTTCCACCGATGCCGACACCCCATGCCCATTCTTCATCTTGACTAGTTTTCTTTTCAGCGACAAAGCTACGTCCTGAAAGCATAGAGCCATTGGCAAACTTATGATTTACACGTCCAACAAAGGCAGGTAAACGCATTTCATTATCAGGATCAGAGCTTGCTGTATATTTAGGATCTTCTACTGCTAAAGCAAAGCTAGTATTTGCCGTAATACTGTCACTATAACGAACCAATGGTGAGCGTTGTAATGCTCCACCTACATAGGTCGCAGCATCAATCGTTTCTGGATAATATTCAGGTGCGATAAATGTGGACCATGTCTGACCTAATAACCATTTATCAAAGGTTAAATAGGCATGACGGATACGGAATTGATCGCGTGATGCGCTACCAAAGAAGTCCATTTCTAATTTTCCACCGACATCGCCAATAGCAGTAGGTGTTTTAAAATTTAGACCAATCCGAGAAACACTTGCAGTGCTATGCAAACGATCTTTTTGTTGCGCTTCTTCAGCTGTCCCTTCTAATGGTACACCGCTAATGTTGTTGTACATCGTAGATGCGCCTTTCGCTTGATAAGATGCATCCGCACGCAAATAACCATATAAATTAACCTCTGCACCAGATTTGGTGAGTGATAATTTCGGCGTTGTTGTTTGAACAGGTTCAGATGTCTGTGCAACCATGACCTGAGTAGTGGGCTGAGCAGGCGGAGTTTGCTGTACATAATTTTGCAGCATTGCACGCAACTCTTTTACTTCTTGACGAAGTTGTTCTATTTCTGCATTTTCTGAGCCTGCATAACTTCCTGACATGGCAGTGAGTACAGATAGCGCTAAAACACTTTGTTGAACCGTTAAGATGAATCTTTTCATTAAAATCAATTTCCTTGTTTCATGAACTTTACTTTTCAAGTTCATTTTTTGTTTGCGTTGTATCCTTTGCAGTACTTGATGACTGCATCGCATTTCTTGTTTTAAAACCTAATGATATGATTTTATTTGGTTTTACCTCCTCTCATTGTTTTGTGTAACGCTTTATTTAGACAAAAAGAACCTCACAATAACTATAAAAGTCACTGTTAATTGAACGTTTGGTAAAAATAAAAGCTAAATTATTCTTCTAATCATTTATTCCATTATGAATGAGTCCCTTGGGTTATGAGGCTTGAGCAAACTCGGCAATTTCTGCCTTTTTCGCAATCAACCCCTGATACATTAAGATTTGACTATATGAGTGCACGTCTTCAAAACCAATGCCTTGAAGTTGTTGTTGATATTCACTGAATGAAATAGTGAAAAAGTCATTTTCCATGCGATCTAACATTTTCTGGCATTGCAATTCAGTTAAACCTTGAGCCATACATAAATAACGTAAAGCTTGTAGATGCTGAGGATTGCTGCAAGGCATCAAATCATAGGTCAATAGCAGTCCACTATTTTTCAAACAACGATGAATACTGCTGTAGAAGTCAGTTTTTTGTTCATCTGCTATAAAGTGCGCGACTAAAATAGAAAGTGCAGCATCAAAACCAGCACCTTCAGTTAAAGCAAAGTGATCACCATGTACAAATTGTACCTGTGCAGACTTCCCCATTTGTTTGACACGTGTTTCTGCTTTTTCAAGCATAGCTAAGGAAGGATCAAGCGCAGTAAATTTCCAATTAGGATGTCTATTTAGCAGATTTTCCAACTCATAACCTGTTCCACATCCAACAATAAGTATGTGTGCAGTTGGTTGAAGTACAGACTGTAAAATGGCATCCACTTGTTGATGAATGATTTCATATCCAGGAATTAACTTACGAATATGTTGATCATATTCTTCAACGATCTTTGGACTATTAAAATCTTTTGCCATTCACTGTGATCCTTTGCCTTATGACTTTAAAATGCTGTTTTTTCTATGCGATGTAAAACATCATTTTTTTCTATGCGATGTAAAACATCATTTAGTCGAATACGTTTCCAGTTAAATTCAGTTCAGCACGCATAATTTCCTGTAACTTAAACTTCTGCGCTTTGCCTGATGCAGTCATAGGAAATTCATTAAAGAATTTTACGTAACGTGGCACTTTATTATGTGAAATGTGTTCCTTACAGAAACTACGAATGTTGTCTTCATCGGTCTGATGATGTTCATGCAAAATAATACAAGCACAAAGTTCTTCACCGTAACGCGTATCAGGTAGACCAATCACTTGCACATCACAGATCGCAGGATGGGTATATAAGAAGTCTTCGATTTCTTTAGGAAAGAGATTTTCTCCACCTCGAATGACGACATCTTTGATGCGACCTTTGATTTTGACAAAGCCTTCAGCATCCATCTCCGCAATGTCACCCGTATGCATCCAACCTGCGGCATCAATTACTTCACGGGTTTTTTCTTCTTCACCCCAATAGCCTGCCATTACCGAGTAACCTCTGACGCATAGCTCGCCTAAGGTTCCTTGTGGTACGAGTTGCCCTTCAGGATCGACGATTTTGATTTCGACATGTGGATGAACATGCCCAACCGTACTGACGCGTTTATCAATGGTGTCACTCACGGAGCTTTGTACGCTGACAGGTGAAGTCTCAGTCATGCCATAACAAATCGTGATTTCTGACATATGCATACGATCAATCACACGCTGCATAATTTCACGTCGGCATGGGCTTCCCGCCATGATCCCTGTACGTAAACTAGATAAGTCAAATTCATTAAATTGTTCATGCTCTAAAGTGGCGATGAACATGGTTGGTACGCCGTATGCTGCCGTACAACGTTCGTTGTGAATTGTCTTTAGTGTTTCTAATGGATTAAATACAGCTGATGGATACACCATAGTAGAACCATGTGTGATACAAGCTAGATTTCCCATGACCATACCGAAACAGTGGAATAAAGGCACAGAGATGCATACTTTATCTTGTGGCGTTAAACGAATACCCTCTCCTACAAAATAACCATTATTCAGAATGTTATGATGGGTGAGCATTGTGCCTTTCGGATTACCAGTCGTTCCTGACGTAAATTGAATATTAATGGTTTCATCAAATTGCAATTGCTGCGTAGCCAATTGTAATTGATCGAGTCGTTCTTGAGTTGGAGGAACGACTAGATCACTGAAACGATGAATACCTGTATGCTGTTTTTCATCAATTTTGATCACAAACTTTAAGAAAGGCAGACGTTCTGAATGAATAATTTTGTCTGTACAGAAAACAATTTCTGGTGCAATTCGTGTCAAAAGCTCTTGATAATCAGTCGTTTTGAATTGTGAGGCGATGATCAATCCTTTGCAGGAAACTTTATTCAATACATACTCTAACTCATGGCTTTTGTAGGCAGGATTTAAGTTCACTAGGATAATCCCTGCTTTAAAAGCAGCAAATTGAGTGATCGTCCATTCCACGCAGTTTGGTGACCAGATGCCTAGTCGATCGCCTTTCTTTAAACCGAGTTTGAGCAAACTACAGGCAAAAGTATTCACTTCATCTTGTAGTTGTTTATAGGTCAACCGTCTGTTCTGATGTGAACTTACAATCGCTTCTTGATCAGCATATTGCTGACAAGCTTGATCAAATTTTTCTCCAATCGTCATCCCTAATAAGGGTTGTGCACTTGGTCCAGAGGCATAGCTTAACCGTTGTTGTTGCATTGAATCATTCTCCTTGATTCTTTCTAATTCTGTTCTGATTTCATCTCATTGTTATTA
The DNA here is from genome assembly GCF_051390655.1 of Acinetobacter sp. P1(2025). Taxonomy (NCBI): domain Bacteria; kingdom Pseudomonadati; phylum Pseudomonadota; class Gammaproteobacteria; order Moraxellales; family Moraxellaceae; genus Acinetobacter; species Acinetobacter sp. P1(2025). Next base: position 12,913 of record NZ_JBPKBJ010000019.1, on the reverse strand, counting down.
CTGCAACTATTCTTCAAACTGCCTTGTTTTGATTTTTATTGTTGTTTATGCCTATTTTTTCCTCACGGCATCCACACAAAAATCAGCAATCTGCTTTGAAAAATAGTCTTTGTGTTGCTGATCAAACTTTGTATTTTGAGCTGGGTCTAGAGGTTCTACGACTACAAAAGTCATCGCGCCAACCACACAAAGTGCAGTGGTATTTAAATCCTCTAACATAAACTCGCCACTTGCATTTCCATCTGCGAGTATTTTAATAATACTTTGTTTAATCAACTGCTTAACACGAAAACGCTCATGCTCTACCAATGAATCAACAGGTTCAAACATGAGTGAATATGCAAGCTGAGGGCTGTTTAGTGCCCTTTTTACAAAGGTTGTTACCGCTTTATGTAACTTCTGTTCCGCCGTTAGATCACTTTCCGTAATCGCATCAATCACTAAAAGTTCGGTATTGATCGCTTCTGACAGAACTTCAATAAGTACCTGACTTTTATTGTCAAAGTAGCGATAAACCAACCCACTTGAAACACCTGCTTGCTCAGCAATTGTTTGTATCTGTGCGTCTTTAAACCCTCCTTCTGAAATTAATTTTCTGGCTGAACTCAAAATCGACTTACGATTTTGTTCCATCCGTTCTTGCATTAAAGATGATCGTTTATAACTCATGAAATTTATTCTCTATCAAATAAAGTGAATTGTAAATCATTTTATGAATCTCTATTCACTTTTTCAAAAATTCATTGTATGGTACTTCCTAAGCACAAACAAGAATGCTTATGGAACAACAAATATAACCAATAGGATGAACACAATGAACCTACGTAGCTTGAATTTTGGTCTGGATGAAACATTGATTGCCCTTCAAGATTCAGTTGCCGCATTTTGTGCAAAAGAAATTGCACCAATTGCTCAGCAAGTAGATCAAGATAATAAATTCCCGAGCCATCTATGGAAAAAGTTCGGTGATATGGGCTTATTAGGCCTAACGGTTTCTGAAGAATACGGCGGCACCAACCTTGGTTATCTTGCCCATATTATTGTTATGCAAGAAATTTCGCGTGCTTCTGCAGCAATTGCACTTTCATACGGCGCACACTCAAACCTATGTATTAACCAAATTAATCGCAACGGTAATGAGCAACAAAAGCAGAAATATCTGCCTAAATTAATTTCTGGAGAATATGTCGGTGCCCTAGCGATGTCTGAACCGAATGCGGGTTCTGATGTGGTCAGTATGAAATTACGTGCTGAACAAAAAGGTGATCATTTCGTTTTAAATGGTTCCAAGATGTGGATTACCAATGGCGGTGATGCTGATGTCCTAGTGGTATACGCAAAAACTGATCCACATGCAGGCGCAAAAGGCATGACCGCTTTTTTAATTGAAAAGGACATGAAAGGTTTTAGTCATGGTCATCACTTAGACAAACTGGGTATGCGTGGCTCAAATACCTATCCATTGTTTTTTGACAATGTAGAAGTACCTGTTGAAAACGTGTTGGGTGGTGTCGGTAACGGCGCTAAAGTCCTGATGAGTGGCTTGGACTATGAGCGTGCAGTTCTTAGCGCAGGTCCACTTGGCATTATGGATGCCTGCATGGATGTCGTGATTCCGTATTTACATCAACGTGAACAATTTGGACAAGCTTTAGGTGAATTCCAATTAATGCAAGGCAAACTTGCTGATATGTATTCAACTTGGCTGGCTTGTAAAGCGCTTGTATATGCCGTTGGTACAGCGTGTGATAAAGCAGATCATGACCGTAGCTTACGTAAAGATGCAGCCAGTGCCATTTTATATGCAGCAGAAAAAGCGACATGGATGGCGGGTGAAGCGATTCAAACTTTAGGTGGCAATGGCTATATCAATGAATTCCCTACGGGGCGTTTATGGCGTGATGCAAAACTTTATGAAATTGGTGCAGGCACATCTGAAATTCGTCGTATGTTGATCGGACGTGAATTGTTTAATGAAACCAAATAATAACGATAAGTCAGGATGCATCATATGAATCAATTACAAAGCAAAATTAATGTGCGAAGTGAAGACTTCAAAATAAACCAACAAGCTATGCAGACGTTGGTCAATGATTTAACACAAGTCGCCCAAAATATCGCATTAGGTGGCGGAGAAAACGCACGTCAAAAGCATTTAGCACGTGGAAAATTGCTTCCACGTGAACGTATAGATCAATTGATTGACGTTGGCACAGCTTTTTTAGAAATCGGACAACTTGCTGCGTATAAGGTTTATGAGGATGATATTCCTGCTGCGGGTGTGATTGCGGGTATTGGACAGGTCAATGGTGTGACATGCATGATCGTTGCAAATGATGCAACGGTTAAAGGTGGTACTTATTATCCACTTACGGTTAAAAAGCATTTACGTGCTCAAGAAATTGCAGAACAAAATCACTTACCTTGTATTTATCTTGTAGATTCAGGTGGTGCGTATTTACCTATGCAGGATCAGGTCTTCCCTGATCGTGATCACTTCGGACGTATCTTCTACAATCAAGCACGTATGTCGAGCCAAGGTATAGCCCAAATTGCAGTTGTCATGGGTAGCTGTACCGCTGGTGGTGCTTACGTTCCTGCGATGTCAGATGAAACTATCATCGTGCGTAATCAAGGCACGATTTTCTTGGGTGGCCCCCCTCTGGTTAAAGCTGCAACAGGTGAAGTCGTAAGTAGCGAAGATTTGGGTGGTGGTGATGTACATACGCGTCTTTCAGGTGTTGCTGATCACCTCGCTGAAAATGATGAACATGCGATTGCGATTGCACGTAATATCGTTGCCAATTTGAATAAAAAACCAAACGAACTCAATAAACAGATTGATGAACCATTGTTTGATGCGAAAGAGTTGTATGGTGTAGTCCCAACCGATGCGCGCAAGCCATTTGATGTACGAGAAGTGATTGCACGTATCGTCGATGGTTCTCGTTTCGATGAGTTTAAGGCTCGTTTTGGCTCAACCTTGATCACAGGGTTTGCATCACTTTATGGGATGCCTGTCGGAATTATTGCCAATAATGGCATTCTATTTTCTGAGTCAGCTCAAAAAGGCGCACACTTTATTGAATTATGTACCCAACGCAATATTCCGTTGTTATTTATTCAAAATATCACAGGCTTTATGGTGGGTCGCCAATACGAAAATGAAGGTATTGCCAAACACGGTGCAAAACTAGTGATGGCGGTTGCAACTGCAAATGTACCAAAACTTACACTCATCATTGGCGGTTCTTTTGGTGCAGGTAACTACGGTATGTGTGGACGTGCTTATTCTCCACGTTTCTTATGGACTTGGCCAAACTCGCGTATTTCAGTCATGGGCGGTGAGCAAGCAGCCAGCGTACTTTCGACTTTGAAGCGTGATCAGATCGAGCAAAAAGGCGCAGAATGGTCAGCACAAGAAGAAGATGAATTTAAACAACCGATTCGCGATCAGTATGAACGTCAAGGTCATCCTTACTACGCTTCTGCTCGTTTGTGGGATGACGGTGTGATTGATCCAGCGCAAACGCGTCAAGTACTTGGTTTAAGTCTAGCCGCTGCAATGAATGCTCCAATTCAACCGACTAAATTTGGCGTGTTCCGCATGTAAGAGGTGTTTATGAGCTATCAATTTTTACAACTGGAACAGCATGATCAGGTGGCATATGTGTGGCTGAATCGTCCTGAGCTACACAATGCTTTCAATACAACGGTGATTGAAGAATTTCATACTTGCTTTAAGCAACTTGCTACCCGTGACGATATTCGAGTTGTGGTTTTAGCAGGTCGTGGTAAAAGCTTTTCAGCAGGTGCAGATCTGAATTGGATGAAACAAGCGGGTCAAGCTTCTACAGAAGAAAATGAAGCCGATGCTTTAAAACTCGCACAGATGCTTGAAGCACTTGCAACCTTAAAACAGCCAACGATTGCACGTGTTCATGGCATTGCTTTTGGTGGTGGTATGGGTTTGGCATCTGCATGTGATATTTGCATTGCGAGTACCGATGCAAAGTTTGCAACCTCTGAAGTTCGACTAGGTCTTGCCCCTTCTACGATTAGCCCATATGTGATTCGTGCGATTGGCGCTAGACAAGCTTCACGCTATTTTTTAACTGCTGAACGTATCTCAGCGCACGAAGCAAAACAAATCGGTTTGGCACATGAAATTGCGGATGCAGAAGATTTAGATAAAAAAGTTCAAGAGATTATTGATGCTTTACTGTTGGGTGGACCACATGCCCAAGCAGCATCTAAGCAACTGATTCAAATGGTTAGCAACCAAAGTATGAACGATGAGTTACTTCGACAAACTGCTCAACATATTGCACAAGTCCGTCAAGGCAGTGAGGCAAAAGAAGGCTTAACTGCTTTCTTAAATAAGCAAGCCCCTGCGTGGACTTCAAATTCTAATAACAACAATTAAGGATGATTAACATGTTTGAAAAGATTTTAATTGCGAATCGTGGTGAGATTGCTTGCCGTGTAATTCGTACCGCCAAAAAATTAGGTATTGCGACGGTTGCGGTTTACTCAGATGCAGATGCACATGCACAACACGTTAAACTTGCTGATGAAGCGATTTATATTGGCCAATCTCCTGCAACACAAAGTTATTTACAAGTTGATCGTATTATTCAAGCGGCGATTGATACAGGAAGCCAAGCGATTCATCCTGGTTATGGTTTTCTTTCGGAAAACGATCAATTTGCCTTAGCTTGCCAGCAGCATAATATTTGCTTCATTGGTCCTCCAGTCGATGCCATTTTAGCGATGGGCTTGAAAGCTACCTCTAAAGCTTTGATGGAAAAAGCAGGTGTACCTCTAACACCGGGCTATCACGGAACAAATCAAGATGCTGAATTTTTAAAACAACAAGCAGATCGTATTGGCTATCCCGTATTGATTAAAGCAAGTGCTGGCGGTGGCGGTAAAGGCATGAGTCTAGTGGAACGTAGCGAAGATTTCCTTCATTCTCTTGCGTCGTGTAAACGTGAAGCCAAATCGAGTTTTGGTAATGATGATGTACTGATTGAACGATATGTGATTCAACCACGTCATATCGAAGTACAGGTATTTGGCGACACGCATGGCAACTATGTACATTTATTTGAACGGGATTGTTCTGTTCAACGTCGTCATCAAAAAGTACTAGAGGAAGCCCCTGCTCCGCAAATGCCAAGCGAAAAGCTCGATGCGATGCGTCAAGCTGCAATCGATGCTGCGCGTGCGGTAAATTATGTCGGTGCAGGTACGGTTGAGTTTATTGTTGAACAAGATGGTACGGCGTATTTCATGGAAATGAACACACGCTTACAAGTCGAACATCCTGTGACTGAAATGATTACTGGAGAAGATTTAGTAGAGTGGCAATTACGAGTTGCGTATGGTGAGCCACTACCAAAATTACAACATGAGTTACAAATTCATGGCCATGCGCTCGAAGCACGTATTTATGCCGAAGAACCAGACAAAGGCTTTTTACCTGCAATCGGTAAAATTGATTATCTCCGCTATCCAGCGCAAAACCAATATGTTCGTGTAGATAGTGGCATCGTTGAAGGTGATGAAATTACCACTTTCTACGACCCAATGATTGCCAAATTGATCGTATGGGGTAAAAACCGTGAAGCTGCTTTGATTCAAATGCAACACGCGCTTAGTCAATTCCATGTCGATGGTTTAGGCAATAACATTGCTTTTTTGGAAAAGATTGTACGTTGTGATTCATTCAAACAAGCAAAGTTGGATACGAATCTAATCCAACGTGAAGAACAGTTTTTGTTTAGCCCAGCGAACATAAAACCTGAGTTTATTGTTGCGACTGCATTTATTGAATTTCTAAGCCAAATGCAAGGCAATCAATCAACTCAAAAACAACTGTGGCTAGCACAACCCTTATGGCGTAGTAATGTCTCTTATCAGCACAGCATTAAATTGAACTATTTAAATCAAAATATTCAAATTAAGTTTTCTGCTGTCGAACAAGGGTTTAACGCAGAACTTAATGGTCAGCAGTATCACATTACAGGTCAATTGACTGATCAACACAGTGCAAATATTCAAATTGGTGGAATCCAGCAAAAACTCGCCTTTAATCGAGGTTTGCAAGGTATTACCCTGTTCAACGCTGGACAAAGTTATAAGTTTAGCTACTTACGTCAGGATTATAATCAAACTGATAGTCAATCTGAGCAAGGACATCTCAAAGCACCGATGCCAGGTGTGGTGACACAATTACTTGTAGGCGCAAATCACACCGTGAAGAAAGATGATGTGCTTTTGACGCTTGAAGCGATGAAAATGGAATATACCATTCGTGCTCCAAAAGATGGTGTGATTTTGGATGCCTATTTCCAAGTGGGAGATCAAGTCAAAGCTGGTGATGAGCTTGTGGACTTCCAAGCTGCTGAGGAGGAAGTTGCATGAGTGACTATGTAAAGATTGTAGAAGTTGGGCCTCGTGATGGTTTGCAAAACGAGAAACAAGCTTTAAGTATTGAGCAGCGATTGAGTTTTATCAATGATTTAATTGATGCAGGTTTAAAGTCAATTGAAGTGGGTTCATGTGTATCAGCCAAATGGGTACCACAAATGGCACAGAGCGATGAGTTATTTAAATTGTTGCCACAATGTGATGATTTAAATTTGAGCTTGCTCACGCCAAATCTTAAAGGCTTTGAAGCTGCCTTAGCAGTTGGATGTAAAGAGGTTGCGGTCTTTACCGCAGCTTCTGAGAGTTTTACCCGAAAGAATATCAACTGCTCGATCGATGAAAGCTTAGAACGATTCTCTGAAATTTTCCAAGCCGCGCAAGCAAATAATGTTCGCGTACGTGGTTATGTCTCTTGTATGGTGGACTGTCCTTACGAAGGTGCAATTGATCCAAAACAAGTCGTGAATGTCGTCAAACGGCTGTATGACATGGGGTGTTATGAGATTTCATTGGGTGAAACCATTGGGACAGCGACACCAGATCGAGTGCAAAAAGTTTGGCAAGCATGTTTAGCAGAATTGGACAGCAAGATTTTGGCTGGACATTTTCATAATACCTATGGCATGGCAATCGCCAATATCTATCAATCTTTACAGCAAGGTATTCGAGTCTTTGATTCTTCGCTTGCTGGACTGGGTGGTTGTCCTTATGCCAAAGGTTCATCAGGGAATGTTGCAACAGAGGATTTATATTATTTACTGTCTCACATTGGATATGAAACAGGCATTAATCTAGAGAAACTGATGTTGGCTAGTCAAAATATCAATCAAACATTGAACCGAAAAAACTTATCTAATTATGCAAATACTTATCTTCAGCAGTCATGCGCATAAATAAATATCAGCGTTCATTATAAATGCTCCACTAAAAATAAATTTGAAGGAGCATTCATATTTTTTGTTTTAATCACTTATTTTTGACTTAAATTTAGATCATTCAGTATGTGTTAATTGATAAAAATAAGAAGTATCTGATTTAATTTTTGGTGAAATATATTGTTCTACCCAATCCAACCAAGCACGAGTTTTTGCATCAATATAATCTCTTGACGGTAATAAGGTATAAACACCAATATCAGGTGAACGCCAATCGGGTAAGACATGACACAATCGACCTGCCCGAACAGCTTCAATCACTGAAAACATCGGTAATAATGCGATTCCCATATCTTGTTGTACGACATCTAATAATAACTCAGGAGTATCAGCCACAATTTGACCGCTCGTACTGATCTCATGAAAACCACCCTTTTCATTAATCAAATGCCATTCGGGTGTAATTGATGGGTTGACCAAACGTAGACATGCATGGTTGTACAAATCTTCAGGTGAGTTTGGTGTGCCATGCTTTTCTAAATATGCAGGAGATGCGCACAACACAGAAAATATGGTGCCAATACGACGTGATACGAATCTGGAGTCAGTCAGTGATTCAGTTAAATATAAGCTGACATCAATTCCCTTACCTAAAAGATCTGGTGTGTTCTGCGAAGTTCGATATTCAACCGTCAAATCTGGATAGCTTTGGCAAAATTTAGCCATTACAGGCGATATATAATAATGCCCAAAGCTTGCCATACTCAAAATACGCAACCGTCCTTTTGGCTTTGTTGCCGTTCCTGTCGCTTCAGACTCTGCTTCATCTATGATCGATAGAACTTGTCGACAACGCTCAGCATAAAGCGCACCAATATCTGTCAATGCATGCTGCCGTGTAGAGCGTTGCATCAGTTTAACACCAAGCCGTGACTCTAACTCGCTGATCAGACGTGATACCTGAGCTGTGGTCAAATCCATCTGTTCAGCAGCTGCTGTAAAACTTCCACTGTCAATCACTTTCAGGAAAGCATGCATTGCATGCAACAGTCCACCATCGAGATTTTTGCGCATAACGTAAATATCTTTTCCTAAATTACGCATTGTTGCACCAGTTTAGATCAACCACAATGGTAAATATGTACATACATCCATGCGTATTTTTTTGACGGTTCAGCGCATGATTTGATCGTTGTATGTCTATAACTCCAAAAGTCAACTCGGATGTTGAGAAAAGAAAGTAGCTCGAACTACATAATACAAAGGAGACATAAATGAATATCGCTACGACATTTACACCTAAAAAGATACCGACTAAAGATGTATCCCTTGATGATAAATACATAAGCGATAACGGCACGGCTTATATGACAGGTATTCAAGCTTTGGTGCGTTTACCACTCGCTCAAACCCGCCGTGATAGTAAAAATGGTTACCATACTGCTGGGTTTATTTCAGGTTATCGTGGATCACCTGTTGGTAACTATGATAATTTTCTTTGGCAAATTGAAGGAATTTTGAAAGATCATGATGTGGTCTTCCAACCTGGTGTTAATGAAGATTTAGCTGCAACCGCGATTTGGGGTACTCAACAAGCCAATTTAGCAGGTCAAGGTAAATTTGATGGTGTTACTTCTTGGTGGTATGGCAAAGGTCCAGGTGTAGATCGCTCAGGTGATGTACTACGTCATGCTAACCTCGCAGGCACAGCCGAACACGGTGGTGTTGTTGCCCTATTTGGTGATGATCATTCTTGTAAGTCTTCTACTGTTCCGCACCAGTCTGAACATGTGATGATGGGTTGCGGCATTCCTATTTTTTATCCAACCTCAGTACAACACATTCTTGATCTTGGTATTCATGCGGTCGCAATGTCACGATTTGCTGGTGTATGGACTTCCATGAAACTCGTGAGTGAAATTGTAGAGACATCAGCATCTGTACATGTTGATGAGGATCGTGTCATTCCAGTCTTGCCTAAAGATGTTAAATTTCCTGATAATGGCGTTAATATTCGCTGGCCAGATCATGGTATCCAACAAGAAGAACGACTTTACAAATACCGCTTACCTGCTGTTTTAGCATATGCACGTGCCAACCAACTTAATAAAGTCACTTGGTCATGTGAAAATGCCCGTATCGGTATCGTTGCGAGTGGCAAAGGTTATCTCGATACGATTGAAGCTTTGCGTATATTAGGGATTGATAACGATATTGCTGAACAAATTGGCTTAAAAGTTTATCAAGTCGGTCTTATTTGGCCTTTGGAACCACAAGGATTACATGAGTTTGCAGAAGGTTTAAAAGAGCTGATCGTTGTTGAAGAAAAACGCCCGATTCTTGAATCCCAAATTAAAGATGAGTTGTATTCACTACCTGACCATCAACGTCCTCATATTATTGGTAAAGCTTGTGATGGTAAGGGTGAATGGAGTACATCAACTGAGGAAGCCCCCTTAATTGGATATTACGAGTTTCAGCCTGAACCGATTGCAAAAATGTTGGCAGCACGTTTTCTCGCCTTGGATATTCCAGTACGTATAAAAGAACAAATTCAAAACCGAGTTGGTTTATTAAAAACAGCTGAACAAGAATCTCAACGTATTTTAGATATTGCTGATCGCAAGCCATTTTTCTGTAGCGGATGTCCTCACAATACTTCGACTAAATTACCCGAAGGCAGTCGTGCATTAGGTGGTATTGGATGTCATTACATTGCAGTTTCACTTGATCGTGGTACAGAAACCTATTCACAAATGGGTGGTGAAGGTGTGAGTTGGGCTGGTGCATCGCATTTTACTAATGAAAAACACATTTTCGCTAATCTAGGTGATGGAACTTATTTCCATTCGGGTTATCTTGCTATTCGCCAAGCCATCGCTGCAAAAATTAATATTACTTACAAAATCCTCTACAACGATGCTGTTGCAATGACGGGCGGACAACATGTGGATGGACATTTGAGTGTTGCTCAACTAACGCGTCAGTTAGCCGCTGAAGGGATAAAAAAACAGGTTATCGTGACTGATGAACCTGAGCTGATACATGCCGAAGAAGGTATAGCACCTGATGTAGAAATTCATCACCGTAATGAATTAGATGCAATCCAACGTCAATTACGTGATATTTCGGGAGTAACAGCCCTAATTTATGTTCAAACTTGTGCTAGCGAAAAACGTCGTCGTCGTAAACGTAATGCCTACCCTGACCCTGCTGAACGTTTATTTATTAATACTGATATTTGTGAAGGCTGTGGTGACTGTTCAAAACAATCGAACTGTTTATCTGTCGAACCTGTAGAAACAGAATTAGGTACTAAGCGACAAATTAACCAGAGTACCTGTAATAAAGACTTTACTTGCGTCGAAGGCTTTTGCCCAAGTTTTGTCACTGTACATACACGTGATATGAAACGCCCTGAAAAATTTGAAGGATTTCCTGCTGGCTGGCCAGAAAAACCAATCATTCCAAGCTTGGAAAACACACCGAGCAGAATCATGGTGGGTGGTGTTGGTGGTACAGGTGTGGTTACTTTAGGTGCATTGTTAGGAATGGCTGCGCATCTAGAAGGTAAAGCAACACGTGTTATGGATATGGCAGGATTAGCACAGAAAGGTGGAACAGTATATTCCTATGTACAACTTGCTTCAGACGACGAGAAAATTTCAGCAACAAAAATTCCTGCTGGTCAATGTGATATTTTAATCGGTGCCGATGCAATCGTAGCAGGTAGCAAAGCTGCGTTATCACGCCTAAGAGATGAAGCAGTGGTGATCGTGAATGAAGATGCCTCTCCAACGTTAAGTTTTATTGAATCTCGGGACTGGTATGCTCCGATTACAGACTTAATTACTCGTTTGAAAGGACGTGTACATCACGGAAAACTAGTTACATTACCAGCAGCTCGGATTGCCACTCAAGTACTCGGAGATTCGATCTATACCAACCAAATTCTGTTGGGTATGGCTTGGCAATCAGGAAAAATACCGCTACTAAGAGAAAGTATAGAAAAAGCAATTCAATTAAATGGTACGGCGGTTGATAAGAATATCGAGGCTTTCCGCATCGGTTGTTATCTGAGCAGTGATCCTAGTTTAATTCAGCGTTTAGTCGCAGCGATGCCAAAACTTAATAAACCTCAGACCATCTCGGAACTAATTGAAGATCGTACTACTCGTCTGCGTGAATATTGGAATGAAACTTACGCCTTGAAGTATAAAAACTTAGTAGAAAGCGCTGCGGAAAAACTACCTGAATCATTAGCTGGAACGATTGCAACTCAACTTTATCGAGTGATGGCTTATAAAGATGAGTATGAAGTTGCACGTTTACTTACAGCTAAAAAATTCAAACAGTCTATAGCCTCACAGTTTGGAGAAGGCTTACGTCTAACCTATCACCTAGCTCCACCTGTACTGGGCGCACATCAAAATATTCGTAAACGTGCTTTTGGATATTGGATCCGTTTCCCTTTGATGCTATTGGCACGTTTATAATGGCTACGTGAAACTTTCCTAGACCCGTTTGCTCGTCAAACAGAACGTCAGCACGAACAAGCGTGGCGTGACCGTTATATCAGCTTTGTCGAGGCTTTAATTGAATCACCTGAAAAATACAATCTGGTCGTTGCGGAGGAAATTGCCAAACTTCCTGCTGAGGTGCGAGGTTTTGGGCATGTGAAAGCGCAAGCGATGAACAGTGCGATACAGCGTTGGGATGAGCTTACAACATCACTCAATAAATCCTAAAATTTTATTCAACTTGTAGGGCTGGCATTTTAATGTTCAGCCTTTTTTATTTAAAATCTGATATGAACTGATCATCTTCCTTTTATTTCATCAAATTTTATTTTGTTTTTCTCTATGTTCTCTAGGTGTGTAGCCCATTACACTCTTTGAATAGCTGAATATGCGATCCATCTTCATATAACTGACATTCTTTAGGAGTTGAATAACCTTTGAATTGATCAGAATAAGTAGCCGCTGTTCCCATAACTGCAGTTGCATTATTTCGAGGCGAATCTTTGAATACATGATCGGTATCAAATGCCAATGCACCGGGTGTGCCGATAACTGACATAATTGAAAAGAATTGATGAGGTGCTAGTAGTTCAGGAATCATCACCCCATAATGAGTCCAACCAATATGTTTGGCTTGATGATAAGGTTTTAATGCGTAGCCTTTAGGAAATGCCTTGCCATCTTGCGATGCAGAACTGTCAAGCAATGGGAAAATTGAATGAATCAACGATGTGATTGCAGGTTTTGTCACTAATTTTTCAGTGTTTTTTATCAAAGAGAAACTCATCGTAGGACTCGCTTTTATATTTAGCTTTATAGTCAATATAATGCAGAATAAGTTGTTAAATTTGACTTTTAATTACCAAAGATTATGTCAGTTCGATCAAATTGATTTTTAATAAGATGAATCTTTTTTAATTATATAGGACTTACGCACTATCATTTATAGATTCTCTGTGGTAGCAGATGATTTTTATCGAGAATAAAGTCATCAATGAAGTCTTTGATGATTGGTCTAAATAATTTCTTCTGCCAACGATATACATTTTCAAAGATCCGCTCAAACTGGTTCTTTTGTATCTC
>NZ_JBPKBJ010000018.1:0-52399 GCF_051390655.1 Acinetobacter sp. P1(2025) | reverse complement strand
ATCTTCTCGATGATTCGTCATCATCAAGCTAGGTCGGCTATATTACTCTAAATTTCTTTAAAGTCAACAGGTAATTTAGATATTTTTAAAACTTATCAACCAACTCAAGAATCTAACTACTTTAGCCAAATCCTTGTTTCTCAACAAGTTTTTATCCGCATCACCGCCGATGGATGTGCATTCTACAGCATTTCTAATCGCTTGCAATACCTTTCCAAAAAAAACTTATTCAACAGAACACTTTTTAGACTAAATAGTAATTTTTTATCATTTAGATTTAGTATTAAGAACTTTTTTTAAACAATTAACTCCAGTAGAATGTGCCTCTTGGTTCACATTTTTGGTTTTTTTTGATTGAAAGTACGGTTTTTGCATGCAACGGCTCAATTTATATTGCTTATAGTTTCAATAACTATAGGTCAGCTCAGTTACGCCCTTTCAAATCATACCTTTTATGAACTGACGTTAACTATATTAAATTATACTAAATGGCCGAACACATCTAAACCCGTGATTTGTGTTTTAGATAATCCAGAAGCAGCCAATCAATTTCAAACGAGTATTAAGCTGCTCACTTACGACTATCAGGTTCAATCTGTTAATACAAAAGAATTTCCTAGAACAGAATGTCATGTGGCGTATTTTTCAAATACCTCACCTCAACAACAACAATCTTTAATTCAGTCTTATCCATCTCGCTATTTACTTTCACTTAGTACCAATAATCCTGCTTGTGAAATAGGCAGTATTTTTTGTCTTTACAATAGAAAATCATTTCCTACGTTTAAAGTTAATTTGGATGCATTAAGTTATTCCAAGGTTCACATCGACCCTCGAGTCTTAATCTTGGCGAAGAACACGGAGTAGTTAAAGTGATTTCAAATTTATATCAATCTACTTCATTACATGCATTATTCCGTAAATCTCAATTTACTATTTTTGCTATTACTTTTGTGATTTGCTCATGTACTTTCGCTACGATTTCTATGTTTACAATGGAAACCTACGCCAAACAAAATCTGCAGTTGTTAAGCCAAACGGTTATTGAACGGATTCAACCAGCAGTCGTGTTTAAGGATAAAGGGGCAATTGATCAAATTTTAAAGGATTACACAACCGAACACGCCATACGTAGTATTCATGTTTATGATCCACAACAACAATTGTTAGCAGAAAGTACAAAAAAAATAGCCAGTACGTCTTTTTTACAAAAAATGTTGGATGAATGGTTCCTGCATGATCCAATTAAACTGATGATTTTCCACCACCAAAAGAAGGTCGGAGAATTGGTTCTTTATGGTAGCTCAGAAAATATTGTTCACTTTTTAAAGACGATTATTATTGGTTTAGCCATTTCAATGTTTTTTATCGTGATTGCATTACTTTGGTCAGTCAATTTAACTTATCGTCAAATTATGCAAGCAATCAAACCACTTACACATATTGCTCAGCTAGTCAGTGATCAAAAAGCTTATAACTTAAGATTTCCTAATAATCACATTAAAGAATTCCAAAATTTGAACAATGTATTTAATGAGCTATTAGAGGAAATTCAAATTTGGAATACGAACCTACAGAAAGAAAACAGGCAGTTATCCTTCAAAGCTCATCACGATCAACTTACGACACTACCTAATCGTCATTTTTTCTATGAAGAATTATTGAATATCTTTGAAAATCCAAGTTATAGAGAAAATTCTGCTTTAATTTTTATTGATAACAATAAGTTTAAAGTGATCAATGATCGTTATGGGCACTTAGCAGGTGATGCTGTTTTAAGAGAAATGGCTCTACGTTTAAAACAATCTGTCAGACAAGAAGATTTTATTGCTCGCTTAGGTGGTGATGAGTTTGCGATTATTTTGCATTCAATTCATCACGCTGATCATCTCGAAGCGATTGCTGAAGGTTTACTCGCAAGTTGTAAGGAGCCTTTAGATTTTAACGGTGAAATTATTCACTTTGGTTTTAGCTTAGGTATCGCTTTCTCCCAATATGCAGAGAATCCAGAAGATTTGGTAATGCAAGCAGATCAAGCGATGTATAAAGCTAAAAATTTAATCCCTCATTGGTTTTTATATAAACCAGAAATTTAGGACATGTTATGCGCGCTCAAACCATTAAAATTTCATTTATAGCGTTACTCTGCCTAACATTGGCTGGCTGCTTGAGTTTTGGTCCATTGAAGTATCGTCAGGTCAAAATGTTAAAAAAAGAAGGCTTTGTGCTGACAGAAGAAGGCTGGAGCTTAGGATTACCTGAACGATTACTTTTTGATTTTAATAAATCAGATATTAAACCTGAGAATGGCAAAGAAATTGTTCGCTTGGCCAAACAACTTAACAAGTATGATCTACAAAAACTGAAAATCGTGGGTCATACAGATGATATTGGAAACCCTGAATACAATCAGAAGCTTTCTGAAGAGCGAGCTCAAAGTGTTGCAGGCATTTTCTTGAACGAAGGCTTTAAACAAACAAATTTAAATGTGATTGGTCGTGGTTCAAATCAACCTTTCGTACCTAACACATCAGATGAAAATCGAGCTAGTAATCGTCGTGTAGCGATTATTATTATTCCTTAAATTAAAATTTACTGAGAAAAGCCAACTGTAATGTTGGCTTTTTTATTTTAGCACAATGATATCTATTGTCGGTGGAACTCGGAATCGAAATGGTACACCAACCATACCTGTACCTACGGTCACAAATACATCAGCATGTTCGTGGGTATAAAAGCCCTTTTTATGCCCTAAAATCGAGACTCGCTTCATAATATAATTAGTAATCCACGGCAATTCAATTTGCCCACCATGAGTATGTCCAGAAACCATCAAAGGTCGTGTAGGCAATTCTGGAACCATATCTACGGTATCAGGGTTATGAGACAATATTAGCCATGGTTTATTCTGTGGTAATTCAGGCATGTATCGCATGTTCGCTTTACCTGCCCAAAGATCTCCAACACCGATCAATCGAAACTCATCAAACTCAACAATCTTACCTTCTATATCTATAACATCATTGTGTTCTAATGCTTGTTTCAACAACGCTTGAATCGGTGGTCCAGGATATTGCTCATCATGATTACCAGGTACTGAATAAACTGGCGCATGGATTTCACGCAAAATTGCTAACTCTTGAACCAATCTATTTTCAGGCTCATAAGTCCAATCACCTGCAACGACAACAAGGTCTGGTTGTTGCTGATTCAGTTTTTTGACGATGGTTTTTAATTGGCGTTCATGTCCTGAAAATAATCCAACATGCATGTCTGCAACCACTGCCAATTTTACAGGCTTAGTAAATTCACGGTCTGGGTGCAACCGATATTGATGGTGCTTCACTTGAACAATATGAGGTTCAATAAATCGAGCGTAAATTAACAAACTACTCAATAAAAATACGAAAGTACTTTGGTGCAAACTATAATAGTCAGACCAACCTGCATATAAGCTAAAAAACCAAAGCGGAATTAACAAATAGGATAAATAAAAGGCTAATAAATGAATAAATGCTTTAAAAGGATGTATGGTTTCAGTCCGAGATTGATGGATCCAAGCTTGAATTAATCCCCAAAGTGCTAGAAGTGCAAAAATAGCATAGAAAATAATAATAACTGTATCTGAACTATACATTACAGACTTCATCAACCTCACCCAAGGACAGCATGCTTATATTTATCTTTTTTGATGAAATGCTATACTCAAGCACAACATTTAATCAGTAATAATTATGACGCAATTTTCTCAGATAAATAGTCAGCATATACATATAAGTACAACTACTTACAATAAAACTATGCTTGCGATTTATTGCAGTATTGCGATCGGCGTTAGTGGCTGTAGTACCTTACCTGAACATAAAACCTTGCCTACAGCTTCAGTTGCCGTAGAACCTATTGACACTTCAGAAACCACTTTAGCTCAAATCATCGAGCCTTTACAGCAACAAAACCCAAATTTGACTGGGTATCATGTTCTTTTTGAACCTTTAGAAGCATTGGCGGCTCGTCTAAGTTTAATTGATAAAGCTGAAAAAACTTTAGATCTTCAATATTATATTTGGGATAATGACAAAGTCGGTGCACTCGCCTTACATGCACTGATTCGAGCAGCGGATCGCGGCGTCAAAGTACGCTTATTGATTGATGATAATAATGCCAAACAAACTGAAGGGATTTTCCTCGCCTTAGCACAGCATCCTAATATTCAAGTTAAATTATTTAATCCATATCGTTTTCGCAAATATCGTGCCTTAGATATGATTTTTGACTTAAAACGTATTAACCGTCGGATGCACAATAAGAGCTTTATTACAGACCATCAAGTTGCCCTGATCGGTGGTCGAAATATGACAAATCAGTACTACAATGTTAGTGATAGTTATCAGTTCTCTGATGTTGATGTGATGCTTTTCGGTACGGCAGTCAATGATATTTCCCAATCTTTTGATGATTACTGGAATCATGAATATGCTTATGATGTTAGAGAAATCGTCAATCCTAAATCACATCGCTTAAGCTACGAAAGCTTAAAACAACAATTAGATGATCACTATAAAAAATCAACGGTGCAGAATTATCTTGATTTAACCAGCGAATCCACCGCGATCACGTCACTAATGAATCGCGAGATTGCATTAGACTGGGTTAAAGCTGAAGTAGTAAAAGACTCTCCCGACAAAGTGAAATCAAAAGCAAAAAAGCATGAACATTTAAACTTTCAGCTGATTAATCACCTAGAAAAACCTGAAAAAAATATCGACTTGATCTCTGCTTATTTCGTTCCAGAAAAAAAGGGTGCGAAAACATTAGGCGACTTAGCGCAAAGTGGTGTCAAGGTTAGAGTTCTAACGAACTCTTTTAAAGCCAATGATGTCGCTGTAGTACACGCTTTTTATGGTAAGTATCGTCAGAGATTGCTTGAAGACGGCGTTCAACTTTATGAATTTGTGCCAGCTTTAGACAAAGAAGATTTGGATAAGCATACCGATGATTTGGCAAAAAAAGCCAAGGTCAATATGAAAGGTTTAAGCCGTTCAAGTTTACATGCCAAACTGATGGCTTTAGATGAAAAACAGGTATTTATTGGCTCCTTTAATTTCGATCCACGCTCAGCTTATCTCAATACAGAAATCGGAGTTTTATTAAATAGCCCACCTCTAGCCCAAGCTGTTCATAACACGATGGATCAAAACTTAAGCAAGTATGCATATAAATTAGTGTTAGATGCTAACAAAAAAATTAATTGGCAACGTCAAACTAATGAAGGCATGATTAATCACACCAAAGAGCCTCGAATGAAATGGTGGCAAAAAGCTGGTGTAAAATTCCTGTCATGGCTACCTATAGAAGGCTTTATGTAACATCGCTGTCAGGCATCACTTTTAATACCTTACGATGTAACTCAGCAAGTCCCTCTCTCATCTTTTGATCAACTTCTTTGGTCAGTGTATCGACTGTATGTCCAGTTACAGGAATTGCAGGTAAAGTTAGTAAGTGAGCCGTGACTTGAGGCATTTCCAAAACTCTTTGTACATGCTCTGCAAAAGACATTTCACCAATAAAAGGTGCGATCATGTCCAATTCACCTTGTTGGTTGACATAGCAAATCACGCAAATCTGCACAGGGCGCTGAGCTTCAATCGCTGCCCCCAATAATCGACCATGAACTTTTTTGACTTTACGACCATCTGTCGTGGTGGCTTCTGGGAAAAAAAGAACAGGAATATCTTTTTTCAAAAACTCAGTGATCTGTTCTTTAATTCGGAGAGAATCACCTGAACCACGTTTAATAAAAAGTGTTCCACCGCCCTTTGCAAGATTGCCTAAAATTGGCCATTTCTCAACTTCAGCTTTTGCCAAAAAGAAAATGCGAGCACCTGAACCAAGCACCGCTACATCTAACCATGAGATATGATTGCTCACCCAAAGCGCTGGCTCACGAGGAATAGTTCCATGAACTTGTACCTCAATATTGAAAACCTCGCATAAACGTCGACAAAAATACTGTACATAACGTGTGTTAACAGGGTTATTAGGATCTTTATATAAGCCGTGACGATAAATGAGATAAAAACCTTCACCAATCGTTTCTAAGCCCGAAGCCAATTTTCTACTGTATAAACTAAATTTTGATAACAAATTTAAAGGTGTACCAGTAACTGCTGCTGTTTCTTGAGTCATAAATCACTAAAACCGTATGCAAGTCTGCATGTTATTAACTTGTTATATCACGCAAATATCTTTGGATAAAAGTTTCATTGATGACAAAAAGCGAACGTGGAGATAATTTTTTTCAATTTTAAATGAATAAACAGATTAATTATCATAAATAAATCGAAATAACTGATCAAAAGGTAAGATTATGACTCCCGAAATGAGCACTCACCACGAAGACGTTAAAATTTCTTATGGATACGCTCTTAAAATGTTTCTAGGTTGGTCAATTCTATATATGGGCACCCTGATTGGTTTTATTGAGCTATTACGTCGTAATCTCATATAAACAGTCTAACTTTTTGCCCTTTCGTTGAAGTTTATTCTAGAATAGGAGTTCAATGCCTAGGATAAGATACAGCGTGGAAAATATTACACAGCGACAAAGTGGTGAGCGAGCAGTTTTAGTTAGTATCTCTGTTCAAATGCTCGATGACCTTGATGCTGAAGAGTTCCAATTGCTCGCACAATCCGCAGGTGCAGAAATTCTTGAACATATTTCTGTGCAAAGAAATAAACCAGATCCTAAATTCTTTATTGGTTCCGGTAAGGTAGATGAAATTGCTGAGTTGGTACAAGAATTAGAAGCTGAGTTAGTCATTTTTGACCATTCACTCTCTCCTGCTCAAGAACGGAATTTGGAACGCATCCTGAAATGTCGTGTAATTGATCGCACTGGACTTATTTTAGATATTTTCGCCTTACGTGCCCGTACACACGAAGGTAAACTTCAAGTTGAACTTGCACAACTCAAACACTTATCCACTCGCTTAATTCGCGGTTTCACTGGAAATTTAGAACAGCAAAAAGGTGGTATTGGTCTTCGAGGTCCAGGTGAATCACAATTAGAAACAGATCGTCGCCTGATTCGTGTTCGAATTACTCAACTCAAAGATAAGTTAGTTAAAGTTCAACAGACTCGATTACAAGGTCGTGCGGCACGTCAGAAAGCGGCGATACCGACCATTTCTTTAGTCGGTTATACCAATGCTGGAAAATCGACTTTATTTAACATCTTGGCAAAAAGTGATGTCTATGCAGCAGATCAATTATTTGCAACCTTAGACCCAACTTTAAGACGTTTGGAATGGGATGGTATCGGTACCGTTGTTTTAGCTGATACAGTTGGTTTTGTCCGCAATCTTCAACACGACTTAGTTGAATCTTTCAAAGCAACCTTAGAAGAAACTTTGGAAGCAACATTGCTATTACATGTTATTGATAGCAGTAGTCCCAATATGGATGAACAAATTGAAGCCGTTGAAAGCGTGTTAAAAGAAATCGGAGCAGATGCCCCTATTTTGCATGTCTATAATAAAATTGATCTCAGCGGTGATGCAGCAAAAATCATCTACAAAGCCCCCGATGTTCCAGATCGAGTTTATGTCTCAGCACATTCAGGACAAGGACTTGAATTATTGAGTCAAGCTGTTCAACAATGCCTTATGGGACAGTTACAACACTTCGATTTAGTTCTTAAACCTGCCTACGGTAAACTACGCACTCAGCTATACACTCTGAATGTTATTCAATCTGAACATTATGATGAACAAGGTAATTTACAGTTAACCGTGTGTATGGCACCCAATAAACTTGAGCAGCTTATTAAACAAGCTCATTTGCCATTCGATGAAATTCTGGGACAAAAAGCGACTCTTTTCCAACGACCATTGGAAGAGTTTGAGCTAAATGACACCACCATATCGCATTAACAGCGACCTTGAGAATATAGATACGAGTTTAAGAGAAATGAAAGATATAGATTGGACAGCTTGGTTTTGCACGATCCTGTTAATTATTGTGTTTCGTGAAGGTGCTGTTGCAATTACCAAAGTCTTTCACCATCCTGAATTAGGTAATTTAGTAGGTCTTATAGGTTTATTGGTCACATTATTAATATGGAGACGTTTCAGAAAAATCTCGAATCGTCTCATTGACACCAATAACAAGATTATGAAAGAGAGTGCTTTCGCCTTTCTTCCTATTTGTGCTGGTTCATTGATTATGTTGGTACATTTGGGCAAAGAAATTCCAATGTTTTTGTTTGTATTAACTCTCAGTACTTTATTGCCATTGTGGATTTACGCAAAAATGGCAAAACGCTGGTTATAGGAGTCTCTAAATATGTTCATGATTATTTATGGCTTTATAATCACGTTAGTTAGCTATCTGATCGCCAAACCACTGAATAAACGTATGCCACAAATTCCACTGATTGTCTTTGCGATGTTTATCGTGATTGGTTTTCTGGCTGTCTTAGGAATCCCCTACGAGCAATACATGAAAAGTGTAAATGATGTTTTTAATCATTTACTAGGTTATGTCACCGTTGCCTTAGCAATTCCATTGGCTGCAATGCGCTATGACGATTTACCTCTCAAGTCTATGCTCGGTATTTTATGTTTTGCAAGTATCAGTGCGGTCGCTTTACCAATGGGACTTGCATATCTTTTGCATATGTCTGAGCCGACAATCTTGGCATTTGCAACTCGTGCAGTCACTACGCCTATAGCATTAAATATTGCAACCTTATTGCATGCTCCTTTAATGATGGTGACCTTGATCGTAATTCTATCTGGCGTGATTGGTGCTGCATTTTCTCCATGGATTCTGAAGCATATTCATGATGAACGTGCATCAGGTTTGGCTTTAGGTTTAGCTGCACATGCAATTGGTACAGCACAAGCTTGGCAACGTGGTCCTGTCACTGGACGCTATGCTGCTTTTGGTATGGCTGTAAACGGAGTATTTACAGCGATTTGGCTGCCTACATTTATCTTGTCTTTATCTTAAAATTTGCCGCAAATATCACATAAAGATTGAACTAGTTGTCACAAATCCTACATAATGGAATATCAAACGTTAAAAGGATTTTTAATGATGGGCAAACAACTTATAGGTGCATTATTTTTATCAGTGATCAGCAGTTTTTCATTTGCAAATGACATTACAGGAATTTGGCAAAGTATAGATGACAAAACTGGCGCACCTAAAGCATTGATTGAAATTCGTGAAGAAGCGAATGGCACATATTCAGGAAAAGTCATCAAAATTACACCTCGTGCAGGATATACACCTAAGGAAACTTGTGTAAACTGTCCAGCGCCATATACCAACAAACCTATTTTAGGTATGGATGTGGTAACAGGTTTAAAGCATGGTGAAGGTTTGAACTATACCAATGGTCGTATTCTTGATCCAAATACGGGCAAGATTTACAGTATGAAAGCAAAATTAAGTGCAAATGGAAAACGATTACACTTACGTGGATACCTCGGTGTTTCTGCTCTTGGTCGTAATCAAATTTGGATCCGTAATGATTAAATCTTGAAGAATATCGAGCATCTATTCCCATATTACAACTTATTTAAGACTACGGTTCAGCACTAAAAAAGCCTCATTAATGATCATTTAATCATCATGAGGCTTTTTTATTTCTAGTAAAAAATCATTGAAATTTCAAATATTAAAATAATTCACAATTGTAAAATAATGATTGAATCTATTGTTAGTAATCCGAAATAATAGCTAAACAACAATCATGGCTGAGAGGCTCAAACATGTATAAAAAAGTTATTACATTTTTCATTTTATTTAGTCTTAGCCATTTCGCTTTTGCTCAAGATATTACGGGGATCTGGCAAAGTGTGGATGATCTTACGGGAGCACCCAAAGGACAAGTTGAAATTACTCAAGAGGCAAATGGTACTTTCACAGGCAAAATCATAAAAATCACGCCTCGTACAGGTTACACACCGAAAGAATTATGTACTGGTTGCCCAGCACCTTATACAAATAAGCCGATATTGGGATTAAATGTCATTACCAAACTTAAGCACAAAAAAGAGAGTACTTATACAGGTGGAAAGATTTTAGACCCTAATAGCGGAAGAATGTATAGCTTGACAGCAAAACTCAGCTCAAATGGACAACGTTTACATTTACGTGGTTATGTTGGGGTATCAGTATTGGGCCGCAGCCAGATCTGGATTCGGGTAAATAATAAAGCTGCCGAGTAATACAAAAGAAGCCCTGATGATCAGGGCTTCTTTCTATGACATTTAAAGATTATCGACCTTGCAATTTTGCATAATCCAATAAGACATTTGCAGCTTCAGTAATAAAAGTTTCTTCCTCTGGTAGCGATGGACGAAGATGAGCTTTCATTTTTGCACGTGACTCAACCAAAGCATCAATTGAAGCTTGATAACTTTCCCAATTTGCATAAGGAGCCTGTCCAGTCGCTTTACGACGTTGGTTTTCTGCATCTAAAGTTTGCTTCTCAAGATTTATCAATTCCGCTCGACGTTGATCAATATCCAATACTACTTT
The DNA here is from genome assembly GCF_051390655.1 of Acinetobacter sp. P1(2025). NCBI lineage: Bacteria > Pseudomonadati > Pseudomonadota > Gammaproteobacteria > Moraxellales > Moraxellaceae > Acinetobacter > Acinetobacter sp. P1(2025). The sequence continues at coordinate 41,848 of NZ_JBPKBJ010000018.1, read as the reverse complement.
CTTTTGATCAGCTGTTTTTTGTGAAATTGCTTTACGCTCTTCTAAATACTTAAACTGCGGATCAAGTGCTACACGTTGCTGAGATAACTGAGTTAACTTCACTGTATACGGCTGGACTGAACCTTCACGTTTAAATGGCGCAGTAGGAATGGTATCCCACTTTAAGGCATTCTTAGCTTTACGCTCACCAAATTCATCGTTATAAATATCGACCAATTTAATATCAGGAATCACGCCTTTATTTTGAGTACTTCCACCTGTAACGCGATAAAACTTACGCTGTGTTAAGGTCGCCTGACCATGTGCCAAAGAATCTAGTTGAACTTGGGCTGTACCTTTACCTGTGGTAGTACTACCAATAATGATACCGCGCTCATAATCTTGGATCGCTGCAGAGTAAATTTCACTTGCAGATGCAGATGCTAAATTAACTAGAACTGCCATAGGTCCTGCATAAATTTGCTCACCCCCATCGGTATCTTCAAAGACATTCACATTACCGTTGCCATCTCTGATTTGTACCACTGGTCCAGACTTAATCACTTGTCCAAGCATACGAGCAACTTCTTCTAAAGAACCACCTGGATCATTACGCAGATCGACTAACACACCTTCCACTTTTTGTGCTTTTAATGATTCAAACGCTTTTGCAGTATCTTCAGACACAGAACGATATTCAGCACCAGCACGACGTGAACGATAATCAAAATAGAATGATGGAATTTCTATGACACCAAATACATGCTTTTTGCCATCTCGATTGATTTCAACGGTACGTGAACGAACACCTGCATCTTCTTCTTGGATGACATCACGCACTAAAGTAACGTTACGAGCCTGACTCATGGATGCGCCTGGACCAAGTAAGCGCACAACGACTTTTGTTCCACGTTTACCACGAATCAGACCAACAATTTCTGAACTCGGCCAACCAATAACATCAACCATTTTTTCGCCATCTTGGGCTACGCCAATAATACGATCGCCTGATTTGACTTGACCAGATTTACTTGCTGGTCCACCTTCTACGATGGTTTCAATTTTGGTGTAATCTTCATTGCCACGTTCAGGACGAATCGATACACCAATTCCCTCCAACTGCAAAGTTGTCTGACGATTCAACTCCATTGCATCAATTGGTGGATAGTAATTGCTATGTGGATCATAGGTCGCCAACATTGCATTTAGAGTTTTGTCTAAAACATCATCACTTTTTACACGACCTATTCTTTCTAACTGACGTGTATAACGCTTAGTGAGTGTTTGAACTGGCGTGAGGTCTTCTGGACCCGTCAAATCTTGACCATTGGCGAGAGAAGGATTTGCCTTTAGTGCCTTTTGCTTCGCTTGCTCTTCTTCTTTGCTGATCGTCAAATTGATCAACTGTGAAACTAGCATTTTCTGCCAATGATTTTGTTGCTCTGCCGATGTTTTGAAATACGGCGCTTTTTCACGATCAATCTCAAGATAAACATCTTTTTGATTTAAGTTTTGTGGCTTCTTCAACTCTGCCAACATGTACTCATAAAACTGCTTTAAACGTTCACGATATTGAGCATGAATGGCATATGGTCCAGTCAAGTTCCCAGCTTTTAAAGCACTACCAAAACTTGAGCCATATTTATTTTTATAGTCTTCAACTTCACTGCTTAAAAATAAAGAATGATCTGGATCTAAACTATCCAAATACATATCCAAAATACGATTAGATGTTGCCGCATCTAAACGCATATTTAAATAATGCTGGCGATCAACGAGTGTTGCTAACTGGCGTGCGACTAATGCTTGTTCTTGTGAAGGTTTAATTACCGTCGAAACGACTGGCGACTCTGTCGCTGCAAATGCCTCATTTACAGTATGAGAGAAAAATAATCCACCAGTCGCTATTGCAACTGCACACGCTATCATTTGAAGTTTCATAAAATTTTGGTACTTCCTTGGATATGGCAATTATTACACGCTGATCGAATCGAGATGAACATATTTCATTCGTTTTTAACCAATGTGTCTACTTATCGGCTGTGTTAAATAAATGACCAACAAGTATTTATCATCAATATCATGTAGTTTTATCATATTCTGTACTGACAAAATGTAGCAAATCATTGCACAATTTATCTATCGTTTTTTACATCAAAATTCAAACGGAATCTATATGATCGGCGCATTGATGCTAGATATTGCTGGCACAGAACTTACACAAGAAGATATTGAACTATTACAAGCACCGCAAGTCGGTGGAATGATTTTATTTGCTCGAAATATTGAATCACCTCAACAAGTACGTGCTTTAACCGATCATATGCGACAAGTTCGCCCTGACATTTTGATTGCTGTAGATCAAGAAGGTGGACGTGTTCAACGTTTAAGACAAGGTTTCACCCTACTTCCTGCAATGGGAAGACTTGGAGAACGTTACTTAGATCAGCCAGAACAAGCCGTTACTTTGGCTGAGCAATGTGGTTGGTTGATGGCAACTGAAGTACTGGCTGTAGGTATTGACTTCAGTTTCGCACCTGTACTGGATCTAAATGACATTAGTGATGTGATTGGTGATCGTGGTTTTGCTAAAAATATGCAAGATATAGTACCTCTTGCATCTGCCTTTATGCGTGGTATGAAAAAAGCAGGCATGGCAACTACAGGCAAACACTTCCCTGGTCACGGCTCAGTCAAAGCCGATTCGCATGTTGCAGCTGCAATTGATAGTCGCTCATATCAAGAAATTTATGACAAAGATATGCAAAGCTTTATTCAGCTTATGCCCCAATTAGATGCTCTTATGCCTGCACATGTGATTTATGATCAAGTTGATCCAAATCCAGCAGGCTTTTCTCCATTTTGGTTACAACAGATTTTACGCCAAGAACTAAAATTTGATGGTGTACTATTTTCTGATGACTTAAGCATGCAAGCCGCATGTGTTGCAGGTGGTGCAGATGCGCGTATTCAAGCAGCATTAAATGCAGGTTGTGACATGGGGTTGGTGTGTAATGACCGTGCAGCTGCATGTATCGCCTTAGATGGTATTGGAACATTGGCTTTACCAAATCAACAACGTTTAGAACGTATGCGCGGTAAAATTCCAAATATCGAAGTGGGTACTACACTCGTGTTAGATGAAAATTGGAACAACGTCAGAAAAGTCATTGAAGAGTTTAAGAATTCGTTTTAACTTGCGATAAATAAAAGATGATTTAACTCATCATCTGATTGACCTGTTCAGGATTGAATGGGTCAACATCCTCGCGCAAATAGGTTGTGCATGGAAATAGAATAAAATTAAGAATTGAGTCTAGGACAGATGACACAACAACTTTCAAAACATCGCCACATTTCATTTACTGCGCACTATACGGGATACATTTGGTATCAAATGGGGATTTCTCATCCTGTCTTTGCTACGGCGAAAGGAAAAACACTGGCTGCGCTTGTACATCCAATCGAAAGCTGGGCTGAGAAATATGTTGGTGGCAGTATGCGCACAACGTTGAAACAACGCCATACGATGCTTGATCAGCATTTAGAAGATCTTATTCAAAAGTATCCAGACCTTCAGGTGCTTGAAATTGCGTGTGGATTATCACCACGTGGATGGTGGTTTAGACAGCACCACCCTAGTATTTGTTATCGTGAATTGGATTTGCCTGATATGGCAGCCACCAAACAAGCGGCACTACAACAAATTGAAACCGATGCAGATGATGTACTTTCTGTTGATTTATTTACCGAAGCTTTTGCTTCTGCTTTTACCGTTTTTGATCCTCATCGCCCCTTGGTTGTGATCAGTGAAGGTTTAATCAACTATTTTGAAAAACCATTGCTACAACAACTCATTCAAGCTATTGCCAATTATGGTCGTGATTTTAAACAATTACATTATCTCACTGACCTTTATCCCGAACCCACCCAAAATAAACTAGCTACAATTATTTGGAATAGCAGCAGATTACTGAGATGGATGTCGAGAAGCGCTTTTAGCTTTCATTTCAAAACACCAAAAGAAGTTGAACATTTTTTCCACGAAGCAGGTTTTCATCAAGTTATCGTACAACAGCCTAAACAATTTTTTGAAAATGTAAGGTTGGAAAACTCAGAACAACATTTAGGTGATCTTGTATGGATGATTAAAGCATCAAATTCTTAAAATAAAAAAGTGGTCATATAGACCACTTCTTTTTTTACAATAATTAAGCTTGTTTCTGACGTTCAATAAATCGAAGCAAACGATCTGCAACTTCAAAATTACCATGTTTAAATAAAATACGTAATCCTTGCTCAGTTGCATCAAAGATTAAGCATTCGATTTTAAAATCGCCCTCTTCATCAGATAAATGCAATGCAAGATCACGTGGATGTTGCTTCACAAACTCTAACTGCTCAAGTTGTTCCAACTTTAAGTAAACACCAAAGAAAGTAATATCAACAATTTCTACTGGCGCTTCTGTCACATCATGGCGATGTGATAACTTAGAATGGGGATTGAGTACAGGAATACGCTCTTCACCACGACGCTCAATTTTTTTCATTTGATCACGTGTCATCGTGATAATTCCATCAAGGTTATCGATGGATTCACCCTTTAAAAAGGACGTAAACAAATTCATAGTTTCTTTGCGACGCTGCAATTGAGGCACATGATCAGCATTTGCAATTAAAGCAAATTCCATGTTCTCGCACTGAAGCGCAAAATCAGCATTTTCGTGAGGCAAAGTAAAGCTATCGTACTGTCCCGCAGCTACCAAAGTTTTACATTGAGGTACAGGTACATCACTTAAACGCAACAAACGATTGCAGTTGATTTCATAACGCTCACGCTCTGTCGCGGTAAAATCCGCCATCTGTCTAAAGAACAAGCGCTTAGCTGTCGGAGACATCCGCGTTTTATCAAGCTTAGCATGATTTACAAGGTACAAAATCACCGCCTGACCAAACTCCTCCATGCGGTCTTCTCGCATGAGGTGAAGTGATTCTTCAAGTAGCATACGCCAGCTTTTACGGGTCTTTTGCATCACACCCATCAATACCATACGGTCAACCAATTCCGGTCGTTGATAGGCAAATGATGATGCGACAACCGAACCCAATGACATTCCCATCACGGAAACTTTCTCAATTCCGACGATATCAAGCCATTGACCGAGCATCTTAGACAAATCTGGTAATTCTAAAATTCCAGCTGACTCACCTGTATCAACATTGCGAATCTGCTGATTTGCACCCATTGACGGTAAGTCGATTAAAATAACAGGCCCACTCTCAAAGAGTTGCTCAACACAATACTTATAAGAGTTAAAGTTTTGAAATGCGCCCCCGACAATTACAATTGGCGTATTGTTGATCGTTTTAGGATCTGCAATTGCCATATATTCAATTTTCCAACCATCTATCCATGTTGTACGCGCTGGTTGTTTAAAACTGTTTTTATTGTAAATGTCGAAAAAACCAAAACCTGTATAGGTATGATTTAAATCCGAGTCCATTTGGATAATGGAATTCATATCCTTCCTCCATCCTTGTTTATTTTTCTGCTGCAAGAGTCTCATTTTTGGCGATTTCTACTTGCAAATTAACAAATTTATAAAATTTGTATTACATTTATCCTCTACATTTTTCATTCTATACAAATGCACGTTTTATACGCAATCATTTCCTTCACCACTCGTCCTGTTTAAAGCAATAATCTTTTGCAAAATATTTTACCAAAGGTTTATATTTAACATGTGCATCTCATTTATATAAGAAAAATTGCGCTAATTAACAATTTATAATTTCTTGAATTATGAGTTCAGGCTATTCATTGTTCTTCATTTGACTGTTACTATCATTATAAATACATGCAATCGTTAAAATGCTATGCAAGATTCTATTGAAAACTATATGCAACAGGTTGGTACTCAGGCACGTCGTGCGTCTCGAGTTTTAACTAGTGCATCCACTCATTTGAAAAATCATGCACTGTCTGCTATTTACACGGCTTTGGAAAATAACCAAGCGCAAATTTTAGCAGCCAATCAAATTGATATGGAAAATGGGCGCCAACGCCAATTAGATAATGCGCTTTTAGATCGCTTGGAATTAACCCCTGCTCGTTTTAAAGGGATGTTACAAGGATTAAAAGATGTCATTGCTTTGGTCGATCCTATTGGTGAAATCACAGATCTTGCTTATCGCCCCTCAGGGATTCAACTCGGAAAAATGCGTGTACCGCTCGGTGTAATTGGAATGATTTATGAATCACGTCCAAACGTAACACTTGAAGCAGCATCATTAGCTTTAAAATCGGGAAATGCCATTATTTTACGTGGCGGTTCTGAAGCACTTGAATCCAATAAAGCGATTGCAACAGCAATTCAACATGGTTTACAGGTTTCGGGGTTACCTGAACATGCAGTTCAAGTTATTGAAACTTCTGATCGTGCTGCAGTTGGTCATTTGATCACAATGACTGAGTTTGTTGATGTGATTGTGCCACGTGGTGGTAAAAGCCTCATCGAACGAATTAGCAATGAAGCTCGCATTCCTGTGATTAAGCACTTAGATGGCAACTGCCATGTATTTGTTGAAGCTCAAGCTGATTTACAAAAAGCATTACCAATTGCATTAAATGCCAAAACACATCGCTATGGTGTGTGTAATGCGATGGAAACACTTTTAGTCGATGAAGTGATCGCAGAAGAGTTCTTGCCGAGTATTGCTGAACTTTACGCAGAAAAACAAGTTGAACTACGCGGTTGCCCTGAAACTCAACGTATTCTTGGCGATTCAGTAAAAACGGCGACTGAAGAAGACTGGTACACAGAATACTTGGGGCCAATCTTGGCGATTAAAGTTGTCAGTGGCATGGATGAAGCGATTGATCACATCAATAAATATGGTTCACATCACACTGATGCCATCATCACTGAAAATTTCAGTTTAGCGCGTGAGTTCCTTGCACGAGTAGACTCAAGCTCAGTCATGATCAATGCTTCGACTCGTTTTGCAGATGGTTTTGAGTATGGTCTCGGTGCCGAAATTGGTATTTCAACCGATAAAATTCATGCACGTGGTCCAGTTGGCTTAGAAGGCTTAACATCACAAAAATGGATTGTATTTGGTGATGGTCAAATTCGCCAATAAGATAATCCTAGAATAGATCGATCAAACACGATAAAGCATCATTTTGATCTTTATCGTGTTTTTATACAAAAGATACGCTTAAAACAAACAAATCAATCAAAAGAACATTTTAATTTACAGACTATACTGATCAGATTCAATTATAAATCAGTTGTATAGGCTAAAGTCTATCTTCGCCTAAGTTACAACCCATGTTAAAACATTGCGCTTGATTCCACTGCCCCATGCGTTGCAGCAAGATCAAAGTGTTCGTCATAAAATTTAAAATCAGTTAGGTGTTCAAACGTGGCTAAATCTGTACTTGTAATTAACTGTGGTTCATCGTCGATCAAATACGCGCTTGTTTCAGAACGTCGTGAAGATCGTATTTATGGCTTGGCAGAAAACTTAGGCTCTGCTGATGCGCGTATTAAGGGGGTAACGGTCGGTGGCGAACCGCTTGAATTATCAATTCCACATGCAGATCATGCAAAAGCACTGGAAACGTTATTAGCTCGTTTAGCAAATTATAATCCTCAAGCAATTGGACATCGTGTGGTTCATGGTGGAAATCTAACGAAAGCCGAACTTTTAACACCTGAAATCGTGAAGCGTATCGAAGCAGCCACACCACTTGCACCTCTACACAATCCTGCGCATTTGATAGGAATCGAAGCAACCATGCGCTTATTCCCAGAATTACCGCAAGTTGCTGTTTTCGATACTGCATTCCACCAAACGATGCCTGAACGTGCATATCGTTATGCATTGCCACAAAATTTATATACTGAACATCAAGTACGTCGTTATGGCTTCCATGGAACTAGCCATGCCTATGTCACTGAACGTGCCAGCGAACTTGCAGGTGCCAAAAATCAAGGCGGCTGGCTCAGCGCTCACCTAGGCAATGGCAGTTCTACTTGTGCAGTTTGGAATGGTCAAAGCCTTGATACCTCTATGGGTATGACACCTTTAGAAGGTGTAGTTATGGGTACACGTAGTGGTGATGTTGATCCAAGCTTACACTTATTTTTAGCTAGTAACTTAGGGTGGGATATTCAAAAGATCGACACCATGCTAAACAAAGAAAGTGGTTTACTTGGTTTATCAGGCTTATCCAATGATATGCGTACCCTCGTGGAAGCTTCTGAAAATGGTCATGAAGGTGCGACTTTGGCAATCGAAGTGTTCTGTTATCGCTTAGCCAAATCTCTGTCAGCTTTAAGTTGCGGTCTACCACGTTTGGATGGTTTAGTATTTACGGGTGGGATCGGTGAAAACTCAGCTTACGTACGTGAAAAAACGTTGGGATATTTACCACACTTCGGCTTACAGTTTAGCCAAGATAAAAACAATGCCCTAGCACGTGGTACTGAAGGACGAATTGATGCTGGAACAGGTCCTCAAATTTGGGTTGTTCCAACCGATGAAGAAGGGCGTATTGCCAAAGAAACGCGTCAAGTCATTGAACAGACTGCTTAAACCACAAAACAGTTAGACAAAAATTAAGGTCATTATGAATACAATTTTATTGATCCCTACAGGTGAAGGTGTTGGTTTAACATCAGCATGCTTAGGTATGATTTACGCATTGGATTGCAAAGGGATTAACGCAGGGTTTCTAAAACCTTTTTCACAAATTGCAGATACCACCATTGACCGTACTACTACGCTGTATAGTCACCTTTTTCAACATAAGTCAGTTGAACCGATTATTTATGAAAAGTTAACTCAACTGATTGCTTTGGGTGAAACTGACGAATTACTCGAAGAAGCAGTTGCCTTACATCGTCAAATCGCTGCAAATCATGATGTCATTATTGTTGAAGGACTTGTCCCAAATGGTCAGGATCATTTTGCTAGTGAAATCAATGCCGCACTTGCACAAGCACTAGATGCACAAGTCGTATTAGTCAGTACAGCTGATCTTGCAGACCCACGTAAAACAGCTGAAAAAGTTGATGCACATCTACGTCAATTTGGTGGTGCTGCATCAGCACGTACTACAGGTGTGCTCTTTATGCGCACCAAAGGACTTCCTGAAGGCACGGCTGAGATTCCTGTTACACTCGACCCAAGCTTACGTTTAGATGAAAAAATTGCAGAATTTTCAAAAGAACTGCAACGTTATAATCGTTTTATGGGCACAGATGACTTACCGATTATTGGTTTAGTCCCTTTTAGCAACATTCTGAGTGTTCTACGCAGTTTAGACATTGCATCGGTGGTTGATGGGACTTGGTTACACGAGGGTGAAGCAAAACAACGTCGAATTCTTCATACTAGCTTGATTGCTTCAGATATCGAAGCCGAATTGCAAAAATTCGTTGCTGGTGAGCTGATCATCAGTGCAGCACAGCGAACTGACACTTTACTTGCAGCCAGTGTCGCAACTAGCAACGGGATTCCTTTAGCTGGATTAGTTTTAACAGAACAATCGGCCCCAGCGAATAACGTTCTAGAGTTCTGCCAAGGTGCCATAAAACAAGGTTTACCTATTTTACACACACCTTTAGATACGCTAGAAACAGCTCAGCGCTTACACCATTTTGGTAATGAAATCCCAGTCGATGATACTGAGCGTGCTGAACAAGTAACTCGCTTTGTTTCTAGTCATATTGATAATAACTGGCTTGATCAACATACTCAGAATAATCTACATCCACGATTATCCCCTTCTGCTTTCCGCTACGAGTTGGTACAAAAATCGATTGCAGCCAAGAAGCGTATCGTTCTACCTGAAGGTGATGAACCACGTACTGTTCAAGCTGCTGCAATTTGCCAATCTCGCGGAATCGCGCACTGTATCTTGCTTGCAAAACCAGAATCAGTTGCTGAGGTTGCAAAAGCACGTGGCATTCAACTACCAAATGATTTAGAAATTATTGACCCTGACAGCATTCGTGACCAATATATTGAACCGATGGTTGAATTGCGTAAAGGTAAGCTTGATGCACTACAAGCTAAAGCTCAACTGCAAGACACTGTGGTTCTCGGTACGATGATGCTAGCACTTGATCAGGTTGATGGTTTAGTTTCAGGTGCCATTCATACAACGGCCAATACTGTACGTCCAGCATTTCAATTAATAAAAACTGCACCAAATTACTCACTGGTTTCATCAATCTTTTTCATGCTATTGCCTGATGAAGTTTATGTATACGGAGACTGTGCAATTAATCCTGATCCAAATGCTGAACAGCTTGCAGAGATTGCGATTCAATCGGCTGATTCTGCAAAAGCTTTTGGTCTCGACCCTCGTATTGCAATGATCAGTTATTCAACAGGAACTTCGGGGACTGGTGCGGATGTGGAAAAAGTTGCAGAAGCGACTAAAATTGCAAAACAACGCCGCCCTGATTTATTGATTGATGGTCCTTTACAATACGATGCAGCGTCCGTTGAAAGTGTTGGTCGCCAAAAAGCACCAGACTCGCAAGTAGCTGGTCGCGCCAACGTATTTATCTTCCCTGACCTCAATACAGGTAATACAACCTACAAAGCGGTGCAACGTGCTGCCAATGTTGTAAGTGTCGGCCCGATGCTACAAGGCTTAAACAAACCCGTAAATGATTTGTCTCGTGGCGCTTTGGTGGATGATATTGTGTTTACCATTGCCTTGACTGCGATTCAGGCAAAGCAACAAGACTAGTCCGACCTTTTTGCAATAAAGAAAAAGCCATCACTTGATCAACGTTGATGGCTTTTTATGTTCTTGGCTATGAAGTTTTAATTGCTCTGAATCGTGGCAGTTTGATAAAGAAAATCGCATTACCACATAAAATGAGAATCACACCAATCACCGCATTCATTTGCCAATGATAACCTTCCCATATAGTCGATATAACCAACGCCACCAAAGGAAATAACAAGGTGCTATATGCAGCTTTCCCCGCCCCAATTCGACCAACCAAATAAAAGTAAGCCGTAAAGCCAATCACTGAACCAAAAATCGCTAAATACAGTAATGCGCTAACCGAACTCCCTGACATGCTCGGAAAAAAGTTGTCATGCTTAAACCATGAAATTAAAGCCATTAGCAAAGAACCATACAACATGGCATAGGCATTAGTCGTAAAAATATCCAATCCTTGTTTTTGATGGCGCGTACTAATCATGTTTCCTAGAGAAAAACCATAAGTCCCTAAAATACATAGTCCAATACCCATCAACGTATTGCTATTCAAGGTTGTACCCATGACATCGTGCCAAAACAAAGCGATGATCCCAAACAGACCAAATAATGCAGCAGGATAAAAACGTGACGATATTTGCTGAGCAAAGAATAGTTTGGCATTGATCGTATTGAAAATCACAGCCATCGAAAAGATCACCGCTTCCAAGCCACTACTAATGTATTGCACTGCATAATAGAAACAGACAAAGTTAAATCCAAAAATACAGCATGCCTGCAACAAGCAAAATAAATGATCGTGAGTTGCCAGTTTTTGCAACTTGCGACTCATCACAACAAAAGCAAACAAGACGATTGCTGAAATAAAAAATCGCCAAAACACCGCAACTGTGGTCGATATTTCACTTTGCTGTTGCAGTGTAATTGCAATCCATGTCGTCCCCCAGATCACCACAACCAAAGCATATAACAATACATTCATAGCTTTTTAACCAAACTTAATACCACATTGAAAAGTTTGCATCTTTGCAGCATTTCATTTCTTTCATTTTCTTGTGATGATTGTCATTTACTTGCGTTTTTTAATGTTCGTTATATTCAGATGACAACTAAGGCTGAACGTCCTACACTTAAAACAATCATACTTAACACTTTGTATAGAAGATGAAATATCAAATTCTTGATCAATTACAGCAACATAAAGCTCAATTGCTTGACTCAGTTGAATTGGGTTCAGGTATGCAATTGGCCATGTGGGAAAATAATCAAGATCGCGTCAATGTCTGTAGCAATCACCATACTTTAAGTATGTATATTCATGGTGGTTATCAGAGTTATCAAAAGACACCTCAAGGTTGGCACAATGGCGGTGGGCCTGACCGTATGTGCCTCATGCCCCAAGATTATGAGTCAACATGGGACTTGCGTGATCCACTAACTTTTGTTCATCTTTACTACACAGAACAACATCTAAAACGTGTAGCAGAACAAGTTTGGGATAAAGAACCTAGCCAAATTATTTTAAATCCACAAATCTTCGTCGCTGATCCCCAAATCTCAATAATCTATCGGCATTTTTTACTGAATGCTGAATGGGAAAACCGCGAAAATCATTTACAGATGAGTACAGCAACTACGCTATTGCTTAATCATCTCATCAAGAATTATAGTCATGCACAGTGGCAAGCACCTGTCGTAAAAGGTGGGCTTTCACCATATGTGCTCAAACAAGTTTTACAATGGATTGATCAACATTTGCATTTAAGTTTGACGCTCACGGATTTAGCTGAACAAGCGCAATTAAGTGAATATCATTTTGCGCATATGTTCAAACAATCCATGAAAATGCCACCACACCAATACGTGATGCAACGTCGACTTGAGTTAGCCCATCAAGCTCTACACGCAACCAAATTAAATTTAACTGAAATTTCAATGCGATATGGCTTTAGCTCGAGCAGTCATTTTAGCCATCGTTTTAAAAAACATTTTGGATATGCACCTTCACAGATGCGAAAAAAACTAAGCTAATCTTTGAAGTTTCACATATTTTAAAATCTACTTTTGTATATAGACCTTTAGCCAAAAGTCGTTTAAAACTCCCACAATCCAAGCTTTTTGTCATATAATTTAGCCCGCCAGCTTATCGCCCGCTCAAGAGAATTTTGATATGACAACGATCATCAAACAAGATGACTTGATTACATCAATCAAGGATGCCCTCCAGTTTATTTCTTACTATCACCCTCAAGACTTCATCCAAGCGATGAGCCGTGCTTATGATCGTGAAGAAAACAAAGCTGCAAAAGATGCAATTGCTCAAATCCTCATCAACTCACGTATGTGTGCTGAAGGTCATCGACCTATCTGTCAAGATACAGGGATCGTCAACGTTTTCCTTGAAGTCGGCTTAGATGTTAAATTTGATTTAACCATGAGCTTAGACGATGCAGTGAACGAAGGTGTACGCCAAGGTTACTTAGAAAACTCTAACGTACTTCGTGCTTCAGTGCTTGCTGATCCAGCTTTTGGTCGTAAAAATACTAAAGACAATACACCTGCTGTCATCCACTACAAACTCGTACCAGGTAATAAAGTTGATATTACCGTTGCAGCTAAAGGTGGCGGTTCAGAAAATAAATCCAAACTTGCGATGCTAAACCCATCTGATTCAATCGTAGATTGGGTACTTAAAACTGTACCAACGATGGGTGCAGGCTGGTGTCCACCAGGTATGCTCGGTATTGGTATCGGTGGTACTGCTGAAAAAGCCATGATGCTTGCAAAAGAAGCACTCATGGAAGAAATCAACATGGACGAATTACTTCGTCGTGGCCCACAAAGTAAGATGGAAGAACTCCGTATCGAGATCTTCGAAAAAGTAAATGCGCTGGGTATTGGTGCTCAAGGTCTTGGTGGTTTGACGACTGTTCTTGATATTAAAATCAAGGATTACCCATGTCACGCTGCGGGTAAACCAGTGGGTATGATTCCGAACTGTGCGGCCACACGCCACGCACACTTCCAGTTAGATGGTACAGGTGTAGCACACATCCAAGCACCTAAACTTGAAGACTACCCTGCCGTAACTTGGGATTCATCTCAATCAAAACGTGTGAATCTAGATACCATTACACAAGAAGAAATGAATTCTTGGAAACCAGGCGATACATTACTTCTTAACGGTACAATTTATACTGGTCGTGATGCTGCACATAAGCGCATGGTCGACATGTTAAACAATGGTGAAGAACTTCCAGTCGACTTAAAAGGTAAATTCATTTACTACGTTGGTCCTGTTGATCCTGTTCGTGATGAAGTCGTTGGTCCTGCTGGTCCTACAACTGCAACGCGTATGGATAAATTTACGCGTCAAGTCTTAGAAGCAACTGGCTTGTTCGGCATGATCGGTAAAGCGGATCGTGGTCCAGCGGCTGTTGAAGCAATCAAAGACAATAAAGCAACTTACTTAATGGCTGTGGGTGGCGCTGCTTACCTCGTTTCTAAAGCTGTACGTGAAGCTGAAGTTGTTGCATTTGCTGACCTCGGTATGGAAGCAATCTACAAGTTTGTGGTTGAAGATATGCCTGTTTCTGTTGCCGTTGATGTGAATGGTACGTCTATCCACGCAACTGCTCCAAAAATCTGGCAAGCAAAAATTGGTAAAATTCCAGTTGTAGATGCTGCGGCACAATAATCCGCTCATCAAAAAAATAGCCGAATCACTGCATTCGGCTGTTTTTTTATTTAAAGCTTCTGTTAAATTATAAAAATGAATAACAATAACGAGGCAAATATGAACATAAAACCATTCCATTATCTGCTGCTATGCCTTGCTATTTGTACTTCACAGAATGTATCAGCTACTCCTGCGCAAACTAAATCTGTTCAAGAATTAATTAAAGCCAGTGACTTAGAAAAAGTACTGAATAACTCCTTTGAAGAAATGCAACCTGCTTTAGACTTAGAAGCTGAAAGGATTATTTTAGGTATTTTAAATAAAGAAAAATTAACAACCAATCAAGAACTCTTAGCAGTATTAGAACTCAGCCAATTATTAAAAGAGACTAGTTCAAAATTATTTGCTCGACCTGAAACAATTCAAGCGATTGAAAAAATTTATAAAGACACACTCAGTGAAGAAGAAATTCAGGCTTATTTAAAGTTTTTAAAAACCCCTGAGGGTAAGTCAATCAATCAGAAAAACTTACAGATTAGTACAAATGTATTTCAATATATGAATACCCTAAGCCAAAAAACGCTAAGCGATCCTGAACAAAGCATTCAATTGAAAGAGCAATTTCTATCTATCATTCAACCACTAATTCAACAGGAATAGAAATTGCTCATTAATACAATCAATTACCAAGTTAAAGGATTCCAAAGTTTAAATGGTTTAACCAAGTGAACCTCTGACTTTTGATCATATTTAGCAGGTTTTAACTCCTGAGGCTTAGAACGAACTTTACCTGAAGCATCTTGCGCAACAAAATTATAACTAGATGATTTTAATCGAGTAAATGCAATTTCTTGACGTGCGACTTTCTCTGGCATTGACATAAATGGACCTGTTGGCTCACTTCTTGGTAACTTATTCTCTTCGTCATATTTAATGAAATAAGTTTGAGCTGCATCAACTGTAAAATCTAAATATTTCGGTTTTTGAAAATGCAAACCTGCTAAAGGACGACTTACACTTAAGCGATAAGTTCCAGCTGGTAATTCCAACCAATAATAATGATTATGTAATAGACTTGGAATGCGATGACCATTGATAAATAGATTAGCAGCAGCAATTTCTTGGCGATTCCAGCGAGTGTCTGGGCGATATAAATAGACTACCGCGGCTTGCTCATTTTGTGGCTTGATAGGAGCGTAATATTGACCTAATTTTTGGTTTACCCATCCACCAACAGTAAACCCCCCCACATGATATTGATCAAATAAACCTGGTTTCTTATCTGTATCGACAGGAGGTAAAGTTGCTGTTAAGACGGCTGGATTTTCTTCAACTGCTTTATGGCTTTGACAGCCCGCCAAAATCCCTACACAACATAATGACAATATTAAATAACGCATGACATCCCTCAAGGCGTTTTCTTGGATTTATTTTTAACAGCGCAAAACTATGCGGATTATTCAATTTTTAAGATTAACACCTCACCGTTCAATTGCAAATAAAAAAAGCATGAAAAGCTAAGCCTTTCATGCTTTTTTAGATGAATGTGAATTAAGCAGATTTTGAATCTACAACTTTCAAATCTTTCTTCTCAATCAATTCAGCCGCTGTCGTTTGTGGTAAACGCTCTGGCTTATATGTCGGTTTAGCTGTTCCATTAATCACAGCCTCATCAACAATAACCGTGCCGACATCTTTGCGACTTGGTAAATCATACATTGTTTCAAGTAGTACATTTTCCAAGATAGAACGTAGACCACGTGCGCCAGTATTACGCTCAAGGGCTTTCTTCGCCACTGCTCGTAATGCAGACTCATCAAATACAAGGTCAACATCTTCCATCGTGAATAAATACTGATATTGGCGAGTTAATGCATTTTTTGGTTCAGTCAAAATCTGCATCAATGCTTCTTCATCCAACTCATCAAGCGTTGCAATCACTGGCAAACGACCGATAAATTCAGGAATTAAACCAAATTTCACCAAATCTGTTGCTTCAACCTGACGGAATAACTCAGAGACTTTTTTACTGTCATCTTTATTTTTCACATCAGCTGTGAAACCGATACCGCCTTTTTCCTGACGTTGCTGTACAATTTTTTCCAAACCTGAGAATGCGCCACCGCAAATAAATAATATATTTGAAGTATCGATTTGGATAAATTCTTGTTGAGGATGCTTACGCCCTCCTTGTGGAGGAATCGAAGCCACTGTACCTTCAATCATTTTTAATAATGCTTGTTGTACACCCTCACCCGAAACATCCCGAGTAATCGATGGATTCTCAGACTTACGCGTGATCTTGTCAATTTCATCAATATAGATAATGCCTTTTTGAGCTTTCTCTACATCATAATCTGCCTTTTGCAGCAATTTTTGCACGATATTTTCAACATCTTCACCCACGTAACCCGCTTCGGTAAGTGTTGTCGCATCCGCCATAGCAAAAGGGACATCAAGTAAACGTGCAAGTGTTTGAGCAAGTAAAGTCTTACCAGAACCTGTTGGTCCAATTAATAAAATATTACTCTTAGCAATTTCGATGTCTTGATGTGCATGATGTGTTTGCCCAACTTTCAAACGCTTATAGTGGTTATACACCGCAACAGATAACGTTTTCTTCGCAAGATCCTGCCCAATGACATATTGATCAAGCGCTGCACGTATTTCATGTGGCTTTGGCAGTGCTTTGGTTGCCCAATCACCCGCTTCAACCTGTTGACTTGTTTGAACTAAGTCTAAGCAGACATCTACACATTCATTACAAATATATGCGTCCTCACCTGCAATCAGTTTCCCGACTTCAGACTGCGTTTTACCGCAAAATGAACAATGTTTTTGTCCTTGAGGATGTTCGGACATATTTACTCCAATCTTGAATCTTAAAAATTACGGACGCTTACTAAGTACTTGATCAACCAAACCATACTGTTTTGCAGCTTCAGCAGTCATGAAATTATCACGATCAGTATCACGAGCAACTGTCTCGTAATCCTGTCCGCTATGTTGCGCCATTAAACGATTTAAACGCTCTTTAATAAACAAAATCTCACGTGCATGGATTTCAATATCAGATGCTTGTCCACGGAAACCACCTAATGGTTGATGGATCATCACACGTGCATTTTCCAAGCAATAACGTTTACCTTTTGCACCAGCATTCAAAAGGAATGCACCCATAGAGGCAGCTTGCCCCATACAGTATGTCACAACATCGGGCTTAATAAACTGCATAGTATCGTAAATTGCCATACCTGCCGTTACTGAACCACCTGGAGAGTTAATATAAAGGTGAATATCTTTTTCTGGGTTTTCTGCTTCTAAAAATAACATCTGCGCGACGATTAAATTCGCCATGTTATCTTCAACTTCACCTGTCAAGAAAATAACACGCTCACGTAACAAACGTGAGTAAATATCAAAAGAACGCTCACCACGAGATGATTGTTCAACGACAACAGGAACTAAAGCATTTTCAATTGTTGGAACATACATATGTTTACTTATTCCTAAATTATTGTGACTCGATCTATGCCAACAATATGAGGGATAATCGCTGAAATTGCAAAAGGTTCAATCTGAAATATTCGAATATTTAGACTAAAATCTGGCATTTTTTAGACAAATTAACACATTCATAACACATATAAAAAAAGGCGCATTACGCGCCTTTCTTTTCAACTTTTAAAAGATTAGCCACGGCGAGCTTGTTGTTCTTTTAATAAGTCTTCGTAGCTTACAGCCACATCATTTACTTTAGCAGCAGCCAAGATGTGATCAACAACTTGGTCTTCTAACACAACTGCTTCGATTTGAGCACGTTGTTGTTTGTCATTTTTGAAGTATTCAACAACTTCTGTTGGATCTTCATAAGAAGAAGCCATGTCATTGATATAAGCATCAACGCGTGCTTGGTCAACTTCAAGTTTAGCATCAGCTAATACTTTGCTTACCAATACACCAAGCTTCACTGATTTCTCAGCTTGTTCTTTGAACAATTCATCTGGAAGCATGCTGCTGTCAAATGCGCCTGCACCTTGAGCACCAAACTGTTGAGTGAATTGTTGGATCATTTGTTGACGTTGACGATCAATTTCTTGAGCAACCATTGATGCTGGAACTTCGATTTCGTTCGCAGCTACAAGCGCATCAAACGCAGCTTGTTTAACTTGGTTGCGAAGACCGTTACGAACTTCACGTTCCATGTTTTTACGAACGTCAGCTTTTAACTTGTCTAAGCCTTCTTCTTCAGTTAAACCAAAGATTTTTAAGAATTCAGCATCAATCTCTGGAAGTTTTTGTTTTTCAACAAGTTTCACAGTGATTTTAAACTGAGCTGCTTTACCTGCTAAATTTTCAGCTTGGTAGTCTTCAGGGAAAGTTACATCAATAACTTTCTCTTCGCCTTTCTTCATGCCAACGATACCGTCTTCAAAGCCAGGAATCATACGACCTGAACCAAGAACAAGTTTAAAGTCTTCAGCTGCACCGCCTTCAAACTTCTCACCATCAACAGTACCTTCGAAATCGAAAGTCACTTGCATATCTTTTTTCGCCATGCCTTTGGTTTCAGTCCAAGAAGCACGTTGCTTTTGTAAGTTTTCAATCATTACATCAACGTCTGCATCGTTGATTTCAGATGATTTACGATCAATCTCTAAGTCAGCAAAAGATTTAACTTCTACTTCTGGATACACTTCTACAGTCGCTTCATAAACTAAAGCGTCATCTTTGTTTTCAACTTTTTCAATGTTCGGCATGCCTACAGCATTGATTTTTTCTTGTTGAATTGCTTCGAATACTGTATCGCGAATAAGGTCATTCACAACTTCTTGATAGATGCTCGCACCATATTCACGGCGAACAACATTTAAAGGCACTTTACCTGGACGGAAGCCGTTGATCTTCACAGTTTTGGCAGTGCGTTTTAAGCGAGCTTCAAATTGCTCGTTAACACGGCTCGTCGGTACAGAAACATTTAAACGACGGGCAACGCCCGAAACCGCTTCAGTCGTTACTTGCATGGCTTCCTCGATATATAGTTAGTAGTAACAATTTTTAAAGTGCCACATTATATGACAACTTTGCTGATATACAAAATTCGACAAGCATTCTAGCAGTAAAAGTTGATCTGAACATATCAGCAAGTCATCCACGATTTATTATTTTTCATAGTTTATGAATAAACTCGGTTGTTCTTGGGTAATTTCGTGAAGAATTCTATTAGATCAATATGCTTAATTTTCACCCAATCAATTACAACACAATCTTACATTTCGCTACACTATTCTATTTCTTTTTCCAAATTTATATGATCTAAGCATCGTTAAATCCAATCGAGAAAAATTGCATATAATAATAAGAATAATTATTATTTGCATGAATTTTAAGGTTTACATGGATACGATATGTCTTCTTTTATCAGAACACGTAAGAAGTTTGTTTCATCTGCGATTGCATCATCTCTTTCTATGATTGCAACTGCAGCAATCGCGCAAGATAAAGAAAATGTGGTTCAACTCCCAACGATTCATGCAGAAGCAACTGCTGAACAATTAAAAGTTGATGTATCTGCAAACAAGAAATATGTTGCGCCATTAAAAGACACACCAAAGACAGTGTCTGTCTTATCTCAAAAGTTATTGAAAGAAACAAATTCAAATACTTTATTAGAAGCACTTCGTAATGAGCCTGGTATCACACTAGGTGCTGGTGAAGGCGGCATTCCGTATACAGATATTCCTTATATTCGTGGTTATAACGGACAAAGCGCGATCTATGTAGATGGTGTGCGCAACTCAACAACTCAAACACGTGATATGTTTGCGATTGAACAAGTCGAAGTAACTAAAGGCTCAAGCTCTGCTCTAACTGGCGGAAGTGGTGTTGGTGGCAGTATCAACATGATTCCAAAAGTTGCGCATGAAGGTGATGAATATCAAGGAAGTGTTGCAGGCGGCACAGATAACTATAAGCATATCGTACTTGACGCAAACAAAGACTTTGGTAATGGAATCGCGGGTCGTGTTATTGCGATGGGTCATGAAAATGAGAAACCAGGACAGCACAATGGTGCAGAATATGCTCGTGTTGGTATTGCGCCTAGTCTAGCTTTCGGTTTAGGAACTGAAAACCGTGCGACCTTAAGTTACTACTTTATCAAAAGTAATGATGAGCCAGATTCAGGCATTCCATTTAACAACCCTAACAATCCACCTCCAGGCTCGATCAAAGCTGATGGTCGCCCAGCAAATGTAAAACAAGGTTCTTACTATGGCTGGAAGGATCGTGATTTTGATAAGCGTGAAAACCACATTGGCTCATTGAAGCTTGAACATGATTTTAATGATGACTTAACAGTTTCAAACACTGCAACATATAGCCATTCTAAAGCAAGCTATATGTATACAAATCCAGATGATTCAAAAAGCAATATCTACAAAGGTAAAGTCTACCGTCGTGCAACACAGACCATTCGTGACACCGATGCATTTACCGATCAACTTTCTTTAGCTGGGAAATTCAAAACTGGAGCAATAGCACATAGCTTCAATGTTGGTGCTGAATATAATCGCGAAGAAACCAATCGCGGTAACTATAATATTAGTTATCCTGGATATACAGGTACAACGACTGCTGGTTTCAATGATAAATGTAATGATAACAATGGCTGGTGCACGGATCTCAATAATCCAAATGCGAATGATCCATGGTTAGGCACACTAACACCAAATACTAAACAGACTACAATGACCAATGAAACAGTATCTGTATATGCATTAGACAGTATTGAATTCAATAAATATTGGTTATTAAATCTTGGCGTACGTTGGGATCAATTTGATACAGAATTAAAATATAACAAAGATGTAACAGCTCGTGGTGTGACAACGCCAGCAGGTACTGTGTATTCAAATGATACAGACTACTTCTCTTATCAAGCAGGTGTAGTATTCCGCCCAACAGAGCATGGTAGTATCTATGCAAGTTTCGCAACTGCTGCCAACCCTGTAGGTATCGATCCTGATCTTGATTCACTTAGTGCTTCAAATAAAGACTTAGAACCAGAAAAAGCTCGTACATTTGAGATCGGAACGAAATGGAGCCTTTGGAACAACCGTGCCAATGCGACAGCTGCAATCTTCCGTACTGAGAAGCAAAATACACGTATTAATATAGATGCGAATACAGTAACTAATGCTGGTGAAAGTAAAGTTGATGGTTTTGAACTTGCTTTGACAGGTCACATTACTGATAAATGGGAAATGGCACTTGGCTATAGCTACTTAGATAGCGAATTAACCAAAGCAGCTTATAACTTAGTTGCCCAAGAAGGTCGCCCTCTTCCATTCGTTGCTAAACAGAGTGCTAACTTGTGGAGTACATACCAAGTACTTCCAAAATTAACACTTGGTGCAGGCGTTCAATATCGCGATCAAGTTTTTGCGAATACGAATCCAAACACAGCCACCACTTCAACGAAAATTTTACCAACGTTTACTATCTACAATGCGATGGCAAAGTATGATGTAAACAAGAATGTAAACTTACAGTTGAATGTAAATAACATTTCAGATAAGCGTTATTTTACAAGTGCTCATGCTTCACACTACGCAAACGAAGGTGATGGCCGCAACGCAGTTCTTGCGATCAACTTTAAGTACTAAATCCCTTAAAAAAATTAGGGTATTTACTTAAACTCATCTAAAATAGCCTCTCTATGAGGCTATTTTTTTATAATAATCAATTGAAAGGGATATGCTCCGTGATCCATCACATTCCGAATGTTTTGACGAAAGAACAAGTCGCCGAATTCCGTAAATTAATGGAAGCAGCAGATTGGGTCGGTGGAAAAATTACAGCAGGCACACTCTCAGCTTCCGTAAAACGTAATCAACAACTTTCAGAGAGTGACCCTTTAACCCACCAACTTAGTGCACTTGTGATGGATGCAATTTGGAAAAATCCAACTTTCCAAGCAGCTGCACTCCCCAAGCAAATGATTCCACCTTTGTTTAATCGCTACGATGAACACGAAAGTTTTGGTTTTCATGTCGATAATTCAATTCGTTTAGTGAGAGGGACTCATCAACAACTTCGCACAGATTTATCGTGTACTTTATTTTTGAGTGAACCTGAAGAATATGATGGTGGTGATCTCGTTATTGAGGATACTTATGGCTACCATGAAGTGAAATTACCAGCAGGTGATGTCGTACTCTACCCTTCAACAAGCTTGCATGAAGTCAGTAGTATTACGCGTGGCACCCGTTTTGCTTCTTTTTTTTGGGTACAAAGTTTGATTAGAGATGATCAAAAGCGTCATATGCTCTTTAATTTGGATGAAAGTATTCGTCAACTTCGCATAGATCATGGTGATGCATATACAGAAGTAATGAAACTCACCAATATTTATCACAATCTCATTCGTATGTGGTCAGAACTCTGACCACTTCATTTTTCGCCATTCAGAATAAATTCTATAATTTTTATTAAAAAATAGACTTATTTAGAAAAAATATCCCACTCAACTATCAATTCTTGCAAAAAACAGGAAAACATTTTCCACAATTAAGAGCTAGAATGCTGTTATAGACCTTTGCAGCCAGCTTATTTTCACCTAGACTGATTTTTATTAGATGATTAATATAGCTGCAAAACCGAATCATAATTTTGAATGGTTAATGATGAAAACAAATTACGGCTTTACCCATCCGTCGAATATAAACCATCTTGCTGCTCTCCTGATGCTGCGCCTCGCGCGCGTATAAATTTTATTGCCTAAGTTTGAAGGCATTCGATCCAAATATTCTCTTTTAATTTATTCGTATAGACACCATATATATTTATAGTACGTTGCATTTATAAAAATCCGCGACCCCTGCTATGACAAGGAGTTACCTCATGATGTTGGCTGACCCAAGCAAAAAATACCGCCGTATGTATCAACGAGTGGATTTACCAGATCGTCAATGGCCGAATAACGAAATCAACCAAGCACCGATTTGGATGAGTACCGACCTTCGTGATGGTAACCAAGCGATTTTTGAACCAATGAATATGGATCAAAAATTAAAGATGTTCAAAATGTTAGTCAAAATCGGCTTTAAACATATTGAAATTGGTTTCCCATCTGCGTCTCAAATTGATTTCGATTTTACCCGTATGTTAATCGAAGAAAATTTGATTCCTGATGATGTTTATATCGAAGTCTTGGTTCAAGCTCGTGATCATTTGATTGAGCGTACTTTCGAGTCATTGATTGGTGCTAAACGTGCAATTGTGCATATCTATAACTCGAACTCTCCGACTTTCCGTCAAAAAGTTTTGAATGTAGATGTAAATGGTGCGAAACAACTTGCGATTAATGCTGCGAATAAAGTGAAAGAATATGCAGCACAATATCCTGAAACAGAATGGATTTTCCAATATAGCCCTGAATGTTTCTCAGCAACAGAATTAGAAGTTGCCAAAGATGTTTGTGATGCGGTTACTGAAATTTGGGAAGCATCTCCAACCAATAAAGTGATTTTGAACTTACCTGCAACAGTTGAAGTTTCAACACCAAATGTTTATGCAGATCAAATTGAGTGGATGCACCGTAACTTGCAACGTCGTGATGGCGTAATTATCTCAGTTCACTGTCACAATGACCGTGGTTGTGGTATTGCTGCATCTGAATTAGCCATTATGGCAGGTGCTGACCGTGTTGAGGGTTGTGTGTTTGGAAATGGCGAACGTACGGGTAATGTCGATGTTGCAGCAATTGCCTTGAACATGTATACCCAAGGTGTTGCACCAAATTTAGATTTCTCGAACATCAACGAAATCATTGCAACTGTTGAAGAATGTACAGGCTTACCTGTTCACCCTCGTCATCCATATGCAGGTGATTTAGTCTTCACAGCTTTCTCTGGTTCTCACCAAGATGCGATCAAAAAAGGCTTTGAGTTCCAGAAAAACGAAGAAATTTGGGATATGCCTTATTTACCAATCGATCCTAAAGATTTAGGTCGTGACTATGACGCTGTTATTCGTGTAAATAGTCAATCAGGTAAAGGTGGTATCGCTTACTTATTAGAATCAAACTATAACGTTGCATTGCCACGTCGTGTTCAGATTGAATTTAGTCAGATTGTTCAACAACATACTGATGAGAATGGTACTGAAATCAGTGCACATGAGATCTGGACATTGTTTGAGAAAACTTATGTCGATATCAAAAACCATCACTACCAAACTAAACATTATCAATTATCAGACATCAATGGCACACAAATCATTGAATTAGATATTGAAATTGAAGGTGAAATTCAACGCCTACGTGGTGAAGGTAACGGCCCAATCTCAGCAATGTTAAATGCTTTACAGTTACCGATTGACGTTGTGAACTATGAAGAACGTAGTATTAGTTCAGGAGCAAATGCCAAAGCCCTTGCATTGATTGAACTTCAAGTCAAAGGTACAGGTAAGAGTGCATTTGGTGCAGGTGTACACGACAACATCGTAACCTCTTCAATCGATGCGATTATTGCATGTACAAACCGTTTGATCGAACAAGGTGTATTAACAACTGATCAAGTGGTTGCTGCCGCAGTCTAAGCTTATGTTGTAATAACAGAAAAAATGGCTTTTGAAAGGATACCTGAATTGGTATCCTTTTCATTATTGATAAAAGATTTATACAGGCGAATTATTCCAGTGTCTTTTCCATCGGATTCAGTGGGTTTAGTCACACCACAAAAGTTTCAGTTCGAACAACCTCTTGAACTTGAATGCGGGCGTATTCTGCCCCGTTTTGATTTAATGGTTGAAACCTATGGAACACTCAATGCAGATAAATCGAATGCCATTTTAATTTGTCATGCATTGTCAGGTCATCATCATGCCGCAGGCTATCATCATGAGGATGATAAAAAGGCGGGCTGGTGGGACAGTTGTATTGGACCTGGAAAAGCGATTGATACAAATCATTTTTTTGTCGTTTCTTTAAATAATATCGGTGGCTGTAATGGTTCTACAGGACCAACCTCACCAAATCCAGAAAATGAAAACCGTCCTTATGGTCCTGATTTTCCACTAGTTACAGTTCGTGACTGGGTAAAAACTCAAGCCATGCTATCTGATCGTCTTGGTATTGATATTTGGTATGCGGTGATTGGTGGCTCCTTAGGTGGAATGCAAGCATTACAATGGTCATTGGATTATCCTGACCGCTTACAAAAGTGTGCAATTATTGCCAGTGCACCTAAACTTTCTGCACAAAATATTGCCTTTAACGAAGTTGCTCGCCAATCGATTCTCTCTGATCCAGATTTCCATCATGGGCGTTATTTGGAACATGATAGCTATCCAAAACGTGGCTTAATTTTAGCGCGTATGGTTGGCCATATTACTTATCTGTCTGAAGAAGCGATGAAACAGAAATTTGGTCGTGATCTCAAATCAGGCAAATTTATGTACGGCTTTGATGTCGAATTCCAAGTTGAAAGTTATTTACGTTATCAAGGTGAACAATTTAGTCGCAATTTTGATGCAAATACTTACTTGATTATGACCAAGGCCCTAGATTATTTTGATCCATCTCGTGAGTATGAACATTCATTGACTAAAGCAATGAGCAAGCCTAAATGTAAATTCTTGGTGATTTCATTTACTACAGATTGGCGTTTTAGCCCGAGTCGCTCACAAGAATTGGTTGATGCTTTGATTGATAATCATAAACCTGTCAGCTATTTAGATATCGATGCTGAACAAGGGCATGACTCGTTCTTATTCCCAATCCCGCTTTATGTCAAAACACTTCGAGCATTTTTAGGTGGAGAACAACAGTTGCAATCGACACCGCAGGAGCTTCACTAATGCGTATAGATCAACGACTCGCTGAAAAATGGATTAGCCCTAATTCTAGCGTACTAGACTTGGGTTGTGGTGATGGCGAACTGTTGGCTCATATGAGCAAACAGCACAATATTCGTGCTTATGGCTTAGAAATTGATCAAGAAAAGATTGCAATTGCCATCAGTCGAGGGTTAAATATTATCCAACAGGATTTAAACTTGGGTTTAAGCCGTTTTGCCGACCAGTCGTTTGACTCTGTGGTTATGGCACAAGCTTTGCAAGCTGTAGATGCGCCCGATGTATTACTTCGTGATATGGTGCGTGTCGGAAAACAGGCAATTATTACTTTTCCAAACTTTGCGTATTGGAAGACTCGTTCTTTTCTTGCATTGAAAGGAAAAATGCCTGTTTCTGAAGCTTTACCCTATATGTGGTATAACACCCCAAATATTCATTTATGTACTTTCCGTGATTTCGAAGCCTTATGTGCAGAAAACGGAATTAAAATTATTAATCGACTTGCCGTTAATGGTGACCAACAAGGTAGTGTGCTGAGTAAGCATATGCCGAACCTATTTGGTGAAGTCGCAATTTATCGAGTGAGCGCTCTATGAAAAAGACATTAATCAGCACGTTTTTATTTGGCATAGTCAGCTTTCAAGCGCATGCAGACTATGTTGCTCAACCACAGTCAGTAGCAACACAAGCAGCTAGATACTCTGTGATGAGTATTGGCGAGTTACAAAGCGCTGCAAAAGCTGGTCAAGCTGGTGCGCAGTTTTATCTAGCTACACGCTATCAATATGGTAAAGATGTCGCTAAAGACGAGAAACAAGCTTTTGCATTGTTTAAGGCTGCGGCCGATCAAGGTATCTCTGCGGCTCAACTAAATGTTGGTCGTATGTATGCAGATGGCATTGGCACAAAGAAAGATGAAGTATTGGCTCGCAAATATTTCGAAAAAGCAGCAAGTAACGGCGACAATCGTGCAAGCTTCAATCTTGCCATGATGGAAGAGCAAAAGAAAAACTACGTAGGTGCATATCAATGGTATGAGCTTTCAACTCGTGATGGCATGCTCGATACTAAAGTGATTAGTCTTTCTGAAGGTAGGAAAACAGCTTTGGCTGCAAACTTAACTCAAGAGCAAATCCGTACCGCACGTGACCGTGCTGATAAATGGATTCAAGCACAATAATCTTATTTAGATCTATTGAGTAATATAGAAACCGACTTGTGATAGTCGGTTTTCTTTTAAGTGTAAACATCAATCTTAAATTGAGTTAAAACCAATATTTTTGCATCGCTTTTAAAAATTCTTGTGTTATTAAATCATTAGACTTTAAGCCAATTACTGCATCAATACCACAACTAGGACATAAAGCGGTATTAGCATCATCACACCAATCTTGAATGTTTTTATACTCAAAAATATCCAAGCAATAAAAACAACCACAAAATGCGCTATCTCTTAAAATATGACGATGATAGCTTGAAGATTTATGAGCCTTAACGACGTCAGCTTGATCAAAATTATTCATTATTCTAACTAGAATGGTAGAGATTATTACTTATACCTATTATGAAATAGCACATACACAAGATATGCTCAAATTTTTCTAAATTCTAAACCTATCATCAAGAATACGATAAGATACACCTAATTCTCGTTAACAGCATTATAAATATGTCTACTCCATTATGGCTTAATCAAGGCAGCCTTGTGCTTGCAAGCAATAACAAAGGTAAAATTGCTGAATTTGATCATATATTTCAACAACTCAATCTACCCGTCGAAATCATTCCTCAAGGTAAACTCAATATCGAAGATGCGATTGAAGATGGTTTAAGCTTTGTTGAAAATGCAATTATTAAAGCTCGCCATGCATCTAAACTTTCAGGCAAACCTGCTATTGCAGATGACTCGGGTTTATGTGTGCCAATCTTAGGGGGAGCACCAGGCATTTACTCAGCGCGATATGCTGGCGAACATGGTAACGATGCTGCCAACAACCAAAAACTTTTAGCTGACCTCGCACCTTTCCGCAAAGACAGCGAAGTGATTGAAGGCATGTTTGTTTGCGTACTTGCATTGGTTACCCATGCCGAAGACCCTCTACCACAAATCTTTCAAGGTATTTGGAAAGGTGAAATTTTAGAAACTGCTCGCGGAGAAAATGGATTTGGTTATGATCCCCTCTTTTGGGTAGCTGAACGTAACTGTTCGAGTGCTGAACTCAGCAAAGAAGAAAAAAGTAAAATTAGTCATCGTGGTAAAGCGATGCAGCTCTTCAAAGCTAGCTTAATATAAATCGCACTGCGTGCTCTAGTTAATAAAAACTAGAGCACTTTTAGATAAAATAAAAATCAAACACGCTGAATTTAGAATAACAAAAACCTTGTATTAAACCTTGATTACAAACCAAAAAGTAAAATTATCTATTCAACTATTTAAAGTTACTTATCCGTCTGTCGCAAAATTGCAATATAAGTGTCACATATTTGTCATGCCAAGCTGTTGAGATATATACAAAGTTTGATAGGAATAAAATTATGGCTGGTTTATCAATTTGGCACGTACTCATTTTCGCAATCGTGGTTATTTTACTTTTCGGTACATCAAAGCTTAAAAACTTAGGTAAAGATGTCGGTGGTGCCGTTAAAGATTTCAAAAAATCAATGAAAGATGACGAAGCGGCAGCATCTCTAAATGAACCCCGTACGATTGATGCACAAGTAAAAAATACTGAAAGCTCAATCAAAAGTTAAGCGAGCAACAATATGTTAGATGTTGGAATGTCCGAACTTTTGGTGTTCGGCATTATTGCTTTACTTGTGCTTGGACCAGATAAATTACCTCAAGCAGCTCGATTTATCGGGAAATGGTATGGCAAAGTAAAGCGCCTTGTCAGTAATGTGCAAAACGATATTGATCGTGAATTACGCCTATCTGAATTACGCGAGCAGATGCAGCAAGAAATGCAACGTATTGCTGAACTAGAACAAAAAATGCAAGCTCAAATGTCTGAGCTCGAACAACAAAAACGAGAAATGTTTGTTCAACCAAGTAAACAAGAACAAACAATAGATAACATTAGTTATCCTACTTATCACTATGTGAAAGAGCATTCTTCATTTGTATATGTGGAAAAAAATATTCAAAAGGCTCAGACCACTATTTTTACTGCACCAGATCATCAACCTGAATTTAAGGTGGCCGTATGAGTACATCCTCTCATTCTCAGTTACCTGCTCAATCGATTGAAGAATCAAAACAAAAGATTGAACTTGAAGAAATGCCGATTACCAAGCATTTAATGATCTTGCGTCAGCATTTATTCAAGATAGTTGGAATTTTATTACTCTTATTCTTTTGTTTATTACCATTTGCAAATCGTACCTATCAGTTACTTTCTGAACCTTTGCGAGCTCAGCTTCCTGTTAGCTCATCAATGATCGCAACAGATGTGACTGCAACATTCATGGCACCCTTTAAGCTGAACTTTTTTGTTGCACTGATGTTAGCAATGCCTTTTATTATTTATCAGATTTGGGCATTTGCTAAACCTGCATTATATGAACGCGAAAAAACACTTGCTCTTCCGTTATTACTAAGCAGTATTTTTCTATTTTATGCAGGAATTGCCTTTGCATATTTTGTTGCATTACCTTCGATTTTACATTTTTTCATCAGTGTTTCACCTGAAACTGTAGCGCCAATGACAGATATCAATAGCTATCTAGCGTTCTGTTTAAAGCTATTTCTCGTATTTGGTTTAACCTTTGAGATTCCAGTGATTACACTACTTTTGATTCTGATTGGAGTCGTGAGTACACAAAGTCTGATTGAGAAACGAAGATTTATCATTGTTGGCTGTTTTTTCGTAGCAATGTTTGTTACACCGCCTGATGCTATTTCTATGATCATGTTAGCCGTTCCGATGTGGTTATTGTTTGAGATTGGATTATTTTTTGGCAAGATTATCGAAAAAAGAAAAACAACTTGATTACTTAGTTCTTATAACTACAAACAGGCTTCTCGCCTGTTTTTTTAATTTTATTACTTTAATTTTTAATTGATTTTTCACAAAGCTGTCACACAAGTGTCAAGGCTTCGTCACATTTAAACATTAAGTTTATTGGGGGAAAACTTT
The DNA here is from genome assembly GCF_051390655.1 of Acinetobacter sp. P1(2025). NCBI lineage: Bacteria > Pseudomonadati > Pseudomonadota > Gammaproteobacteria > Moraxellales > Moraxellaceae > Acinetobacter > Acinetobacter sp. P1(2025). Next base: position 11,439 of record NZ_JBPKBJ010000018.1, on the reverse strand, counting down.
TAGAACAACTGTTATATTTTTTAGGAAAAATTCCATGACCGAGCTATCGCCATATCATGAAGATCAAGAGTTGGATAACAACACATCGGATAATATTCATTTCCGTGACATTTTAGAACAGCACATTAGCCGCCGCAGTCTCATCACTAAAACTGCGAGTGGTGCTGTTGCATTAACTTTAGCATCGACATTAACTGGCTGTAACGACGACGATAATAATTCGAGCAATAACGGTGGAACACCGCCAACACCTGTTGATCCAAATAAAAAACCAGAAAAATTAAACTTCTCTCCTGTTGCTAAAAATTTAAATGACATCGTAACAGTGCCTGAAGGTTATGAAGCAACTGTACTTTATGCTTTAGGGGATTCAATCAATCCGACATATGGTGCTTGGGATGATAACAACATTCCTTCTGGTCCAAGTTTTCAATTCCGTTCTGGTGATTGTCATGATGGTATGCACTATTTCGGCATGAATTCAACAACACAACGTTTTGATGAAAGTGTTTCAGATCGTGGTTTATTAGTCATGAACCATGAATATATCAATCCAACATTCTTGCACCCTAAAGGTCCAACGAAAGTTGATGGTCGTCGACCTGAGGATGAAGTTATTCGTGAAGTGAATGCTCACGGTGTTTCGGTGATCGAAATCAAAAAAGACAAAACTTCACAAAAAGTAGAAGTTGTTAAAAACTCAGTTTTTAACCGTCGTATTACAGGCTCTACAGTGATGGACTTGGCAGGTGCTGCTGCAGGCTCAACTCTTCTAGCTACTGCCTATTCTCCAGCAGCTCGCCAAACTCGCGGTACACATAATAACTGTGGTAATGGTTATACACCTTGGGGAACATACCTAACGACTGAAGAAAACTTTATTGGTTACTTTGCTCGTAGTGCGACAGATGACACTTTGCGTCGTCCAGAAGAAATTATTGCACTTAAACGCTATGGTTTAAAAGCGGGTTCAAGTTCTCGTTATGGTTGGGAAACTGCTGTTGGCAGTGTCGAGTCTCAAGACTTATATGATCGTTGGTCAGCTGATGTAAAAGCTACTACAGCAGCCGAAGATTACCGTAATGGTCCTAATACATTTGGTTGGATGGTAGAAATTGATCCGTTTGATGGTCGCCAAAATCCTGTAAAACGTACTTCATTAGGTCGTTTTGCTCATGAAGATAGTGCTTGCCGTGCAATCGCAGGACAACCATTAGCATTCTATATGGGTGACGACTCTCGTGGAGAATATATCTACAAATTCGTTTCAGATGCAAAATGGGATGCCAAAGATATCAACGGTGGCTATGCTGCTGGTGATAAATATATGAATGCAGGTAAACTTTATGTTGCCAAATTCAATAATGACGGTACAGGTCAATGGATCGAATTATCTTTTGGTAAGAATGGTTTGAACCAAAGTAATTCAGTCTATCCATTTAGTTCTCAAGCTGATGTTGTGACTTTTGCTCGTTTAGCAGCTGATGCGGTTGGTGCAACAAAAATGGATCGTCCAGAATGGTGTACGGTAAATCCAGAGAATGGTGAAGTCTACGTTACATTGACCAACAACTCGAACCGTGGTTCAAACTATCCAACAGATGCGGCGAACCCTCGCAGTTATGAAGACTTATATAACAATACAAAAACTCAAAAAGGCAATGTAAACGGTCACATTATTCGTTTCCGTGAAACTGCTGACTTAACTACTGCTGAAAGTTTCAAATGGGATATCTATCTATTTGGTGCTGAAGCTTCTATGGCTGCAAACATCAACCTTTCAGGTTTGACAGATAATAATGATCTTTCAAGCCCAGATGGTATGTGGTTTGACCCTCGTGGTGTTCTTTGGATTCAGACAGATGACGGCGCATACACTGACGTAACGAACTGTATGATGCTAGCTGCACTTCCAGGTCAGATTGGTGATGGAGCTAAAGCAACGACTTCAAATGGTACTGAAACCTTAGTTGGTAAGAAAGTAACAGATGAAACCTTGCGTCGTTTCCTTGTTGGACCGAAAGAATGTGAAATCACGGGTATTGCGATGACACCTGATTACAAAGCAATCTTTATTAATGTTCAGCATCCAGGTGAAGACTCTGCAGACTATGCATCTCCTTCAAGTAACTGGCCAGCAACTCAAACGAACCCAAGCAACAAAACTGCACGTCCACGTTCAGCGACTGTTGTGATCACTCGTAAAGATGGTGGTGTGATTGCAGGCTAAACCCTAAAATCACCCCAAAAGAGCCTATCTACAATGATAGGCTCTTTTTTATTTTACTAATGGAATAGTTAATTCGATGAAATTTCCTTGCTGTTCACCTTGTTGTGTTTTTTCAATCCATTGCCATTGATCAGTCGTCATTCTTAAAAAATTGGAACATCGTGTGCCATAAATCGGACTTTGAATAAAAGTCGAAGAAAGTAACTCTTCCATTTCTTTACTAATCCCCGTATCGGGTAATAGATCTGGAATAATTTTCCGCTCATCTTCCAAAATATCCCATGCAGCATAATTTAGATCATGTTGAGGAATGTGAGTCTGCTGTAACATCGGCAAAAATTCTTGGGTAAACCGCTTACGCAAATGCTTCGTTTTCTCCCAGTCCTCTGACATTAGCCCATTTGAAACGACATATACACCATTTGCCAAAACCTGTGGTGCTTCTCCCCGATTACTCATGTAAACAGCTTGTTCTCTATCCCCGACAAACAGGTTAAATCCTGCATAATCCTGTTGTTTGCCTTCCAATTGTTGAGCAAAACGTATAGGTGCTAAATCACTTTCTAAAAAATCTTGAATGAGTTTGCCACGTGAAGGTTCGTAATGATTTTGATCTCGTCCATTACGAAAATTAGTCACAATCGCCCAGCGACCTGAAGCTGTGACCCCCATCCATGATCCACCCGATTGCAAATCTTTGCCTGCTATGATCGAACTCTGCTCCCATGAATGCAGCATTGCGCTCGGTCGATGGTAAAATTCATCACGATTTGAAAGTAAACAAAGTGGCATGTCTTCAAGCACATGCCATGCAAAAGCAACAATACACATTATTTTGTTCTCACATCTTTACACATTGAATGTACAACATTTTTCAGATCATTCCGCTACAATCTGCTCAAAACTTAATTTCAAATTCAAAATTGAGGAACAGCAATGCTGACCTATCCAAATATAGATCCAGTTGCATTGAGTTTAGGACCTGTCAAAGTACATTGGTATGGACTTATGTATTTATTGGCATTTCTTTTTGCATGGGGACTCGCTTCCTATCGTGCCAAACAACGTGATGGCTGGACAGGAGACATGATTTCCGACCTTGTGTTCTACGGTGCATTAGGTGTAGTGCTCGGTGGACGCGTCGGTTACGTCTTATTTTATGAGTTTGGGAAATTTCTGGAAAATCCACTTTGGTTATTCCAAGTGTGGACAGGCGGTATGAGTTTCCACGGGGGTTTCCTTGGTGTCATTATTGCCATGTTATTTTGGTGTAAAAAATATCAAAAGACTTGGTTTGAGACTTTAGATTTTATAGCCCCATGCGTACCGACAGGCTTGATGTTTGGTCGTTTTGGGAATTTTATTGGTGGTGAACTTTATGGTCGCCAAGTTCAAGATCCGAACTATGCATTTGGTATGATTTTCCCAACTGACCCTTTAGGTTTAGTTCGTCATCCATCGCAAATCTATCAAGCAATCTGTGAAGGCCTGATTCTATTTATCGTCTTATGGTGGTTTAGCTCTAAACCTCGCCCGCGCATGGCAGTATCTGCTTTGTTCTTGGTTGGTTATGGAGTCGCGCGTTTCTTTATGGAATTCTTCCGTCAACCCGATGCAGACCAAGGTTTTATCCTATTCGGCTGGATGACCAAAGGACAGATTCTCAGCTTCCCAATGATCATCATTGGACTCTGGATGATTTGGTACGCCTACCGTAAAAATATCTATGATTGGCAGCTTAAAAAATAATTAAAGGGAGCAAATGCTCCCTTTTTATTAAGTTTCAAAACTTATAATTGAACCGATAATGCCTTAACCACTTCGCCCAAACGCTTACCTTGAGCTTCACACAAGAGTTTTTCATCTTGGCTTAAACTCTGATCATGACGCGGCCCACTAACATGACTCGCCCCATAAGGTGTTCCACCTGTTTTGGTATTTGATAATGCAGGGATTGAATTAGGTAGACCTAAAATGATCATGCCGTGATGAAACAAAGGAGGCAGCATTGTTAGTAATGTACTTTCCTGTCCACCATGCATCGAACCAGAAGAAGTGAATACACAGGCAGGTTTATTATGTAATGCCCCATTCAACCACAAACTGGTCGTTTGATCCCAAAAATATTTCATTTCACTCGCCATATTTCCAAAACGAGTCGGTGAACCAAGTGCCAAACCAGAACAGTGGGTTAAATCATCTAAAGTACAATATATATCGCCTTCACTAGGGATACTTGCTTCAGCTTGAGTCACAACAGTCGCAAGATTGGGGACTGTTCTGATACGAGCCGTAACGCCAGTTGCTTCTACACCATCAGCAATCAAATGTGCCATTTGTTTGGTTGAACCATATTTACTGTAATAAAGTACAAGAACGTAAGGTTGCATCGCTTTCAAGTATTTTGTTAAAAAGAACACTATACGACATTTTTTATACTTTTCGCGGTAGTAATTCCTATGTATGCATAGGATTTGATTAAAAATAATTAGGATAGAACCCATGATCTTAGACCGTTATCTAAAAAACCGAGCGTTTTTAGAGAAAACATGGTTTCAATTTATTGTATTTGTGTTACGACGTTTTGAGGCTGACCGATGCCGAGAGCAAGCTGGATCACTTACCTATACGACCCTTTTTGCTGTTGTTCCGATGTTGACAGTTTTTTTAGTCATCATCTCCTCCATCAAAGCATTAGAGCCAGCAAGACAGCAGTTACAACAACTGATCTATAGTAATTTTTTACCTAAAAGCACGATCGCCTTTGACAAAGCCCTGAATGCATTTACTGAAAAATCCAGTAATTTGACTGTGATTGGTGTGTTGTTTTTATTTGTGACCACAGTCTTAATGCTGACTTCGATTGAAACAGTATTTAATCGCATTTGGCGTGTCAAAGAAACACGAACTGGTCTTGTCGGTTTCATGCGCTATTGGACAATCATTTCATTAGGTCCAATTGTGCTGGGAAGTGCGTTTGTACTTTCTTCAACTGTCGCATCAATGAATGTTTTAAGTAATAACTTCGCGGGTTATCAGCTTGATGGTGCGTTAATTTTATGGCTCATTTCCTTTATTTTGACCATTGTCGGATTCTTCATTTTATATTGGACGATCCCCAATCGGACGGTACCAATTTTTTCAGCTGTGATTGCGGCATGTTTCAGTGCGACCGTTTTTGAAATTTTAAAACGTTTATTTGGCTGGATCATGAGTAATTTCACCAGCTATGAAATCGTTTATGGTGCTTTTGCAGCAGTTCCTATTTTTCTACTTTGGATCTATCTGTCTTGGAATATCATTTTATTGGGTGTAGAAGTGAGTTATGCACTCACCGCCTTTCATTCTGGTAAAGAAAAAAAGCGCCATCCAATTTTGATGTTATTGGATATTTTAGAATTGTTTTACCGTAAGCAACAAATCGGTGAAAGTGTTAGCGAACAAGAGCTACTCAATATTATTGGTCGTGGTGAGCTTGGTCGTTTACCCTCTTACATTCTTCAGCTTGAAAAGCAAAATCTGATTAAACGCACCGATACGGACGAATATGTTCTGGTACGAAATCTAGCACAAGTCGATTTTTGGAGCTTTTTTACAGCTCTACCGTATCCATTGCCATTACGCCACGATGTTGCCAATATTCATGAAGATGATGAATGGATTGAACGCCTTGGGCCATCGCTAGTGGAAAGTAATGACTACTTAGCAGCAAAACTCTCCATCCCACTTTCAACTATTTTTGAACAAAAATAATTGAATAGACCTCTTCGGAGGTCTTTTTATTTCCTCAACCATCCCTGCAAACTCACAACTAAAATTCCAAGTAATACCAATGCCGTCCCGAAAATGAAATTTGCTTCTATATTCTCATCTAACAGCCATACGCCAAATATGATTCCAAACAAAGGGGTGAGGAATGAAAACACTCCCAGTCGAGAGGCTAAATAATTTCGTAATAACCAAAACCATGCTAAAAAACTAGCAAAAGATACGATCAAAGTATGAAAAGCTAAACTCCCTATTACTAATGGTGTCCACTGTACAACTGCTTGTCCCATGAAAAATGCCAAACCTAGCAACAGAATAAAGCTACCAGCCAACTGATAAAATAAAGTTTGGGTGACTGCAGCTTGAGCCAAAGAGGATAAACGTACCGTAACTGTAGTGGCCGCCCAAGCAATTGCCGCAGCTAAGGCGTATAAATCTCCCCATAACATCTGTTGCTGAAATGTATTTACCCCAATCTGTTGCGGACGAATAAAAGTAACCACAATACCGATAAAAGCGATACCAATGCCAGTCCATTGCAATATCGTTAGGCGCTCAGATGGTAACTTCCAATGTAAACCTAGCGCCACAAAGATAGGGGCTGTGTAAAGCAAAACAACTGCATGCGAAGCAGAAGTCAACTGGAGTGCTTGTGCGAGTAAAAAGAATTCTAAAGAAAATAGAACAGCGACTAATGCTCCAGCTTTCACATTCTTGGGATTCATTAATTGACTTTTTTGATCAAGCAACACCAACGGCAATAAAAGTATGCTGCTAACCCAGATCGCAAAGCAATTTGCATCAAAGGACTAATGTCTGAAGCTGCCATTTTTAAAATAACTTGCTGTAGCCCCCAAACCATACACAACACGATCATTAGACTTGAGGCTGTCTGATCTAAGGCTTTACGCTCGTCCATAGCAAGCTCCATATACACGATATTGAACCACTATAAGACTGTCGTATTTTAATGATATAGTGAAAAATAGACAAAATATGTGTGTTTTCAGGCAATTCTTTCTATGAAAAAATCAGCACAGCGAGTTCAAGATTTTCAGGAACTCCCTGCTTATAACGAAATACCTGAACTTCTGTGGCTCAGCATACGCGATGCACCTGCTGCAACGGTTTATCCTCAACATGCGCATGCTTGGGGAGAGTTTATCTATGCTTTTGATGGTGTTTTAGAAGTAAATATTGATCAGGTACATTATCTCACTCCACCACCGTATGGGATTTGGTTACCGCCACATACTCAACATAGTGGTGTGAATCGAAATGATGTAACGCATTGCACCCTTTATGTTCATGAATCACTTTGTGAAAAAATGCCCCAACGGGCAGGAATTTTACTGACCGCACCACTGGTGCCAGCACTACTTGAACATATACAAAAACATGCTTTTAAAGATCACGATCCGGAATATTTGCGAATATTGCATGTTCTACTTGATACCTTAAGCCATGCCGAAATCATCGGGAGTTATTTACCCAGTACAGAGCACCCTGCTTTAGCTCAAATATTAAATCACCTACATTTACATCCTGCTGACAACAGCACTCTAGCTGAGCTGGCAGCGATGATAAATATGACTGAAAGAACATTGGCGAGACATTGTCAAAAAGAACTCGGGATGTCCTTACACGAATGGCGACAACGTTTAAAGGTAATGAAAGCGATGTCTTTATTAAATCAAGGTTACACGATTGAAAGTATTGCTCTAGACTTAGGTTATGCAAGTTCATCAGCCTTTATTTATATGTTTAAACGTTGGATGAATTACACCCCTGATCAGTTTAGAAAATACTATCAAGGACGCTAAATTTATTCCAAACCAAACCGTTTTAGTCGCTCAAGTTCATATGGCGCATCTTCAGCAGGATAACGCAACTGAGCCTTAGCTTGTTGTTTAGCTAAAGACCAAACAATACTTTCCCCTGCTGGCAAAACATTTGTTTTTAATCGATATATCGGATCTTGGTAAGCAGTTTCACTATCTATAAATTGCCACTGATGCAGCTTAAATGCCTCGACTACATCATTGAGAAATGCTGCATTGATTGCATTTACATGAAGTAGCAATACATGCTTTGGAGAATACCCGACAGTCTGTATCGCCAATTGATCATAATAATTTGCTCGATCCAATAAATGATCAATATAAGCATTCTTTAATTTTTCAAGATCAGCTGTTTGTCCATTTTTAGTATAAGAAAGATATTTTAAATTATAAAACCAGTCACTAGCATCAATACTCACAGCACCTGATTCATAACCCTGCTGTTGTAAATAATGCGCCACTGTATCTCTTTTTTCTATGGTATTGCCTTCTTTCAAAAACGGATAACGATATCTGGGAACCCAACCAGTCAATGGTTTAAATACTTGTTCGGCTCTGAAAATTTGATCAATATATTGCTGCGTTGTGACCTGCTCCTTGTTTAAATTGGAATGCAATTCACTGTGATTACCGATTTTATGCTCTTGCTTTCCCCATGCGGCAACCAAGCTCAAGCCTTTATAATCACCGATTTTAATTACACTTGGATAAACAATACTTCGTATATGATTTTGTTTAAGTTGTTCTAGAATTCTTTGATTAATTTGTTGGGCATTCGGATTTAGATCAGGATTGACCCCATCATCAAAACTTAAAGCCAGCTGCTTGCTATGACTGATAGTTGTGATCAATAAGATCACAAGGAAAAAACACAGTTTCATTTTATTTTTCATTCTTTATATAAAAAATGGCATTAATTCATTCAAATCAATGCCATAAGATCATGCATTATGCATTAACAAAAGTATCCCAATCATACTCACCAGTCTGAGTAATCAATTTCATTGTCAATTTATCATGGGGTTTCAATGCCCCTACACCTGCTGGAGTACCTGTCATAATCACATCACCAGTTTGTAAACTAAATGATTGATTGATCTCAACTAACAAAGCACCGATATCAAATAGCATATCGCGACTAAATCCATGTTGACGTTCAACTCCATTGATCATCAGAATAAGTTCTAGCTCTTGCAAATCGCCAATTTCATCAATCTCAATCCATTCCGCAAGCAAGCAAGCGCCATCAAATGCTTTTGCTCGCTCCCAAGGCTGCCCTTTTTCTTTTAAATCACTTTGGAGATCACGAAGAGTCAAATCCAAACCTAAAGTAATTGCACCTACGGCTTCTAATGCCTTTGAGATGTCAGTTTCTTTTGAAAGTGGATGTGCAATTTGTACGCAAATTTCACATTCGTAGTGACATTCACCCAATGCTTTATTCCAATCAATTCCTTTTTCTAAGGAACCTAAACTACTTGGAGGCTTCATGAATAAAATCGGGCGATCTGGAATAGCATTTCCTAATTCTTTTGCATGTTCTGCATAATTTCGACCCACACAAACAATTTTTGAAGGATGTGTACTCATGAAAGCTCCTTGCTTTTATAACCGATGAAAAATTTATTTTTTAAAGCTATTTTCAAACTTATTTTGATCATTAGAATCTGTAAATGCGCGTTTAGGCACAATAACAACAGTATGATTTTTTAACTCCAACATATACGTTAGCTTTCCAATCGCAAAAGATTGAACCTCTGTGTATTGTACTGTTTGCTTTTTCCCTGCTGCGTAAAGCTCAAATTGGTCTTGATATAAATCAATTCCCTGTTCACTTTTGCCAAACTGGTAACGAACAAATTGTCGTTTAAACAGCAATGGTAATAACCAATAACGCATTAACCCTTGCATAAGCAAGAAAAAAACACCCAATGCAACATAATAACGACCAACACCCGTTAAACCTAAATAGAATCCCCATAGAATCACTGCAATACTAATCACTGGTGTCAGAAAACGAGTGATGGTTTTCTTGCCAAAAGTCACTAAAGCAAAACCATCTTGAGACTCTTCTAAATTGAGATAATAACGCAGCGATAGTGTTGGACGTTGTTCAGACATTTCTTATTTCTTACATTTGAAAGACGTGCCCTATTAGAACATAAATTAATTTTGGCACACTATCACTGTTGTTTTTTTTGCTATGAACTTTGCAACAGATTCAGTTTTTGGATTTATAAACTTATATGCAAATTACATAAATTTTAGACACAAAAAAACCGCTGTTAAGCGGTTAATTCTTCAAATTGGTGCGCTCAGAGAGATTCGAACTCCCGACCCCTTAGTTCGTAGCCAAGTGCTCTATCCAGCTGAGCTATGAGCGCATATTTGATAGGGGGCATTATACGCATTTTTTTCATATTGATAAGCGTTTTTTCATCTTATCGTCGTCAAATGGTGATAGATTCGCCTATCAATCTTAAGTTCAAATAAAAACACATTGCTAAAAACCTTAACGCCTAAATATTTAAATACAATTTTCAGACGAATAGCAATAAATTGTGACCAGCATCACATTTCTGTCCTATTGGTAAAAATGGTCAGCATAAACATATGATATTCATAATATATAAACAAATATAATCATTAATATTGAATTTTATTAGCCTAGCTGATTATTTTTTAAAAACCATAAATAATTGAATAAAATGACTATTTACACACTTTTATAGATTTATTACTCAACATTGACAAAGAAAACGACAAACATAACACTAAAAAAGATTAATGTGATATTAATCACAAAAACAATATCATCGATCAAAAAATATTCGAAATGGAATCATTTTAATAATATATAGGTACCCTTATGCACTTTAAAAGTCTTCTATCGCCAATTCAAAGCATTACCTCAGATTCGTTTGATGGTAATTTTGCGGTGTCACCAGCAGGTAGCTTAACGCAAGTTCCTTACTCACTTACATCTCAATTTCTTGCCATGCAAAGCATAAGCAGCATGGTGAGTAGCATTACCAGCAATATCAACACGAATTCATTTAGTTCAGTTACGAATATTCTAGGAGGCTTTAATCCCGTCACAACCTTTACCAGTAGTTTTGACGATCTATCGAGCAGTGCTGGGAATTATAAAAGTCTAGTAAGCATTCCATTCAAAGTTGTACCCAATATGAGTGGTGGTGTTCCGAACCTTCCAAGTAGCAATCCTTTAGATGCACCAATTAATATTGTTGGAAACGTCAAAAATGCTGCTGTAACGCAACAATTTGTTGAGCAATCGAGTAGTACAATTACAAATACATTCAGCTCTAGCCAATCAACTACATTTACCACTGTTACCAACACTGTCCAAACAATCACAAGTAGTAGCAACAGCGGCTCTTTTAGTTTTTTAAGCAACACGATTAATCAATCAATGAATGGTGATGTTCTTAGCCAATTCAATAATAGCAATGATTTAATCAATTACTTAGGACTTACGCATTGACAGATTCAAAAAAGTATTAAAATGCTTTATAAAGTATCTGTGATTAGACGAATTAAACATGCTTCTACAGCAACCTGTACTCTACCCATTTATAT